>CAZFXH010000056.1:0-1613 GCA_964522905.1 uncultured Anaerolineaceae bacterium | reverse complement strand
AGCTTGCCGTCGGTTCCGACATCCCGGGCCACACGGCTGACTTCCGACGCGAACGCGTTCAGCTGGTCCACCATCGTGTTGATGGTGTTCTTCAGCTCGAGAATCTCGCCCTTCACGTCGACGGTGATCTTTTTGGACAGATCGCCGCGGGCGACGGCGGTGGTGACCTCGGCGATGTTGCGCACCTGCGCCGTCAGGTTCGAGGCCATGGAGTTGACATTGTCGGTCAGGTCCTTCCAGGTGCCGGCGCCGGGCACCGTCGCCTGGCCGCCGAGCTTGCCCTCGGTGCCGACCTCGCGCGCCACGCGGGTCACCTCCGACGCGAAGGCGTTCAGCTGGTCCACCATCGTGTTGATCGTGTTCTTCAGCTCGAGAATCTCGCCCTTGACGTCGACCGTGATCTTGCGCGACAGGTCGCCGTTGGCGATGGCGGTCGCGACGTCGGCGATGTTACGCACCTGCCCGGTGAGATTCGACGCCATGAAATTCACGCTGTCGGTCAAGTCCTTCCACGTGCCGGAAACACCTTCGACGCGCGCCTGGCCGCCGAGCTTGCCCTCCGTGCCGACCTCGCGGGCGACACGCGTGACCTCGCTGGCGAAGGCGTTGAGCTGGTCGACCATCGTGTTGATCGTGTTCTTCTGCTCGAGGAACTCGCCTCGGACGTCGACGGTGATCTTCTTGGACAGGTCGCCCTTCGCCACGGCTCTTGTGACCTCGGCGATATTGCGGGCCCGGTCGGTGAGGTTGCGGGACATGGTGTTGACGTTGTCCGTGAGGTCCTTCCAGGTCCCGGCCACTCCGCGGACCTCGGCCTGGCCGCCGAGCGTGCCCTCGGTGCCCACCTCGTGGGCGACGCGCGTCACCTCGCCCGCGAGCTCGTTGAGCTGGTCGACCATCGTGTTGATCGTGTCCTTGAGCTCGAGGATCTCGCCGCGCACATCGACGGTGATCTTCCTGGACAGGTCGCCCTTCGCCACGGCGGTCGTGACGTCGGCGATGTTGCGGACCTGGGCCGTCAGGTTGCCCGCCATCGAGTTGACCGAGTCCGTCAGATCCTTCCAGGTGCCGCCAACGCCGTGCACGTCTGCCTGGCCACCGAGCTTGCCCTCCGTGCCGACCTCGCGCGCCACGCGCGTGACTTCGTTCGCGAACGCGTTGAGCTGGTCGACCATCGTGTTGATCGTGTCGGCGAGTCGCTTGTACTCGCCCCTGAGGGGTTGGCCATCGATCTCCATCGACATCCGCTGCGAGAGATCGCCGCGTGCGACGGCGTCCATCACGCGGCTGATCTCGAGCATCGGTTCGGTGAGGTCGAAGACGAGCTGGTTGACCGCCGCCTCGTTCCGAGCCCAGGCCCCGGCCGGCCCGATGGAGACCCGATGGCTGATCCGACCCTCGCGTCCGACCGCGCGGCTGATGCGGCGAAGCTCCTGCGCCGTGCGCTGGTTCAGCTCGACGATGTCGTTGAATGCGTCGGCGACGGCGCCGGCGATGCCTGCTTCGCCCTCCGGTAGGCGCACACGAAGATCGCCGTTTCGCAAGGCCCGGAGCGCGCTGAGTAGGGCCGCCCCGTCGAGCGCGTCGGGCTCGCGGGCGGCGGTCTCGTCCTG
>CAZFXH010000055.1:0-3522 GCA_964522905.1 uncultured Anaerolineaceae bacterium | reverse complement strand
GAGCTTGTGGAGGACGGCCGGATGCTTCGAGACGTGCAGGGTGCTCGGGTCGGTCACGCTGGCATCGTAGCGCGCCGGTGCTCGGTCAGGCGGTGCGTGCCGGGGTCGAACCAGACGAATCCAGGCTCGATGGGGGGCTCCGTGCCGTTTGCGAGGACGGCGACCCATCGGCGCGGAGAGCCCGGAAAGGCGGCCTCGTTGATGTGCGGGTAGCGGGCCAGGAGCGAGCGATTGGCCGCGCTCGCTCGGACGACCCAGACCGTCGCGATACGGTACGGATCGCCATCGCCGGCCGCGGTCGCGATCGCGTGGGCGCCGGCCTCGGCGCTCTTGCGGTTGGTGGCCCGGATGGCCGCGCCGAGGTCGCCGAACGTGTTCCAGCACTCAGCCTGGATCAGGACCCGGTTGCGGTCGTCTCGGATGCCGACATCAGTAGAGCGGGACGGGTCGGTCGGGCGGGTCGGAAGCTCGAACGTCCCGTGCCGACCGGTTGCACGCCCGAGCCCGAGAATGTGCTCCTGGATCTCGAGGTGCCCCGCGTCGGCGGGTCCACGCGGGGCGTCCAGCGGCCTGGAGAAGCTGACGGCAAGCGGCCTGTCGAGAGCGATGCCCAGCGCGACCCACGTCCGGAGCGGGACATGACCACCAAGTCCGCGCTCGATCCGGCTCCACGCGGTCTGGCTGATTCCCACCTGGTCGGCGGCGACACGCTGGGTCATCGAGAGGCGGATCCGCCCATCGCGGACGTCCCGACCGAGCGACAGGGATATGGCGGTCGAGCGGCGGGCGATCTCGCGCTCGAGCTCGGTCGAACGCTGACGAGTGGCCATGACCCGATGATGGCCGAGTGCCCTTTGCCGCGGCTTATCGCGCCTTCGATGCGTGTCATTGCTAGGAATCAGGCATCGAGCGCCACAACGGTCGCGATCTCGACCCCTGACGCGCAACGGGCTGCGGAATCGTGCGTGGCGGGGGCCCAACCGCAGTGACATCCGGCGATGTGCGCGCCAATGGGTTGGTCCTAGCAATGGGGCGCATATCCGAGGGCGCACGCGGGCCTTTGGGCCGCCATGGCCTGGCTTCCGACATCACACGCCACGCACGAAACGGCCGGCCCGCGAAAGGGCCGGCCGTCGCGCATCTGCGACTGAACCCGCGGGTCAGTTCCCGCCGGCGGTCACCTCGACCGTGCCCTTCACGAAGGACGCGCCCTTCGTGTCGGCGTCGGCCAGCTCGCCAAGGGCGGCCTCCGCGAGGTCCGTCCGGTAGGCGTCGGCCGGCGGCGCCTCCGTGATGATGCCCGCGCCGATCGAAACATCCACGGTCTGCTGCCACTGGGCCGGATCCATCATCCCGATCCCGTTCGGCGACGGCCAGATGAGCGGGTTGATCTCATTCATCATCCATGCCTGGTGACCCGCGCCCAGGGTGGAGCCCTGGTCGACGGTGTACTGGATGCAGTCGGCCGGGTTGTCCCGGCAGTAGATCCAGCCCTGGAACGAAGCCTTCAGGAAGTTCGTGGCGACGTCCTCGTTGCCCGCCTCGGCCAGCCACGCGGCACGCGCGAAGATCGCGTCCTGGAGCATGGCCGTGCCCTCGTCGTTGTAGTTGATGACGTTCAGGTCGGTCGGCTGATAGAGCGCCCCGGTCTCCGGGTTCGTCGCCTCCAGGACCTGGGCGTACTCGTTGTAGATCATCGCTTCGGCGACGTCGATCTGCTTCGAGAGCAGCAGCGTCATGTCGAATGGCTGGATGACCTTCTCGAAGTCCGTGCCCGCCTCCAGGCCGGCCTTCTTGGCGGCGGCCGTGACCTCGAACTCGTTGCCGAAGTCCCAGACGCCGACCTTCTTGCCGGCGAAGTCCGCGGGTCCCGTGATATTCGTTTCCGTCCAGGACACCGAGAGCGTGCCCGAGCGCTGGAAGATCTGGGCGATGTTGACGAGATCGGACGCCGGATTGCCGATGCGCGCCTCGAGGACCTTCGGGACCCAGCTGATCGTGAACTCCGGGCCGTTGGCCGCCGAACCGGCCGCCTGCGGGATGACATCGGGCCCACCCGGGACGATCGTCAGGTCGATGCCGGCCGCGTCGTAGTAACCCTGCTCGACGGCGGCAAAGTAGCCCGCGAACTGGGCTTGGGGTGCCCACTGGAGCTGCAGCCGTACGGCGGTAGCCGCCGGGGCGTCGGACCCCGGTGCCGCGCTACCGGGTGCCGTGCTGGGCGCGGTCGACCCCGTCGTCGGTGCGGCGCTCGTGCCCCCGCCCGATGTGCAGGCGGTGATCAGGATGCTGGCGCTTGCCGCCAGCGCGAGGAACCGAATCCTTCGCATGTCGCTTCTCCTCCTCCGAAGATGGATGCCGCGCGCTGCGCGGACGCTTGTCGGCTCGCCCTCGGCCTCCCGCCGGGACGGCTGCCTCCTCATGGCTCCCCGACCCGCAACGATGCGTGCCAGGGGATCACGACCCGCTCCACGGCCGCGATCGCAAGATAGGCCACGATCCCTGAGACCGCGCCCACGACGATCGCCGCCCAGGTCACATCGAACCGTAGCGCGCTCGCGCTCTGGACGATCACACGACCCAGCACATCGCTGGAACCGCCGAAGTACTCCCCCACGATGGCACCGATGAGGCTGAGCGTCGAGCCGACCTTGAGGGCGGTGAAGAAATACGGGAGCGCATTCGGCACGCGCACCCGCCACAGGATGGACCAATCCGACGCGGCGTACGAGCGCATGAGCTCGAGCGCGGCGGGATCTACCGACGTGAGCCCCCGGGTGACGTTGACGACCACCGGGAAGAACACGAGCACGGCGACGATCATCATCTTGGACAAGGGGTTCAGCACGCCGAACCAGTTGTTCATGAGCGGCGCGAACGCGATGATCGGGACGGCGCTTGCGCCGATGGCCAGGGGCAGCAACAACTCGCGAGCCGTGACGAACCGCGCGGTCAATGCCGCCATCACGACGCCTGCGACGGTTCCGATGGCCAGGCCTCCGAGTGCCTCGAATAGGGTGGCCGCCGCGGCCTTGCCGATCGGCCACCGACCCGCGCCCCACGAGTCGGCCAGGGCCGCGACGATCTCCGATGGGGCCGGCAAGGGCAGCCCTCGCAGGTCGATGTTCTGGACGACCAGCTCCCACAGCCCGATCGTCCCGACGAAGACCAGCGCGGCCGGCAGGTACCAGCGGATCCTGCGCAGCCAGCGCGCCGTTCCGACCGACCCCGGGACCGCGGGGCGCGGGGCGGCGGGTTGCGCGGTGGCGGCGCTCACCCGATCCCGCCCTCCGCGGCGGTCCGATCCATCGACGCGCCGGGCCCGCCCTCGATCGGCTCGGCCAGATCGTCGCCGGACCCGCGTCGAAGGGCCTCGCGGACGGCCGTGACGAGCTCGAAGTAACGAGGTTCCTCGCGGGTCGCGACGCCGCGCGGTCGCCCCAGGTCGATGTCGATGACGTCGGTGATCCGCCCGGGCCGGGCGCTCATGACGACGACGCGCGACGACAGGAACACCGCTTC
>CAZFXH010000054.1:0-4197 GCA_964522905.1 uncultured Anaerolineaceae bacterium | reverse complement strand
CCCTTCTCCATGAACCAGGCGAACGAATCGAGCTGGAGTTCGATGAGATTGGGGATCTCGAATTTCTCGTAGCTCACACCATCGATCTTCCGGTCGATGCGGGCGTAGGAGATGCGACCCGACGGGGTCACGGCGCGAGTCTTCGACTCAGCAGACAGCATGAAGCACCACTCCTTGACGGAGGTAATGAGGAGAAAGGGAGGCCGCGCTCACAGAAGGAGTAGGATACCGCGAATTTCTATCTTGTCAAACGCTCCCGAAAGTGGTAAGGCGGGTCGGGGCGACGCACAGCGGCACCGCCCCAGCCCGCGATCGCGTTACTTGATTTCCACCTTGGCGCCGACTTCTTCGAGCGCGGCCTTGATCTTATCGGCCTCGTCCTTCGCCACGCCTTCCTTGACGGGCTTCGGCGACGCGTCGACCAGGTCCTTCGCCTCCTTGAGGCCGAGACCGGTCAGCTCACGCACGACCTTGATGACGGGGATCTTGTTGGGACCGACCTCGGTGAGGACGGCGCTGAACTCGCTCTGCTCCTCGGGCGCGGCGGCCACGGCGGCGCCGTCACCACCACTGGACGGGGCAGCGGCGACAGCGGCAGGGGCAGCGGCGGTGACGCCGTACCGATCCTCGAAGCGCTTGATGAACTCGGACAGCTCGAGCACGGTCATCTTGTCGATAGCCTCGAGCAGATCGTCCTGGGTCAGGACAGCCATGGTGTCTCCTTTATCGATCGTCGTGAGTTTGATGGGTGAAGGTGCTTGTCACGCGTCGGGTGTCTGGGTTCGCTTCTGCTCTGCGACCTGCGCGAGGGCATAGCCCAGATTGCGCAGTGGCGCGGAGAACAGGCCGGCCAGGGTCGCCACCGGAGCCTGCATGCCGCCTGCCAGCATGGCCAGCAGGACCTCGCGCGACGGCAGGGCCGCCAGGCGAGTCACGGCGTCGGCGTCGATCGCCTTGTCGCCAAGGACTGCGCCCTTGATCCGCACGACCTTGTTGTACGGACGGGTCGCATCCAGGACGGCCTTGGCCGTTCCGGCCTCGTCGGCGCCGAACGCGATCGCGGTCGGGCCGGTGAGGAGGGGGCCGAGGGCCTCGCCCACCGAGTCTTCGGCGGCGATGCGCAACAGTCGGTTCTTGACCACGCGATAGCGGACGTCGCTCTTGGTCAGGGCGCGCCGGATCTCGGCGATCTCCTTCACGCTGAGGCCGCGATACTCGGACACGATCATCGTCCGGGCGTTGGCGAGTTCCTCGCGCAGCTCGGCGACGGTCGCCCGTTTGGCCTCTGTCGGCATGGTGCCTCCATTCGCTACGGCACGCGGACCGGCGTGCGGCGGTGGGCTGACCGAGCCTGTCCCGGTCCTTCCCTGCGACGGATCCCATGGCAGCCTCCCGAAGGAGGCATGACCCCGGCTCGCAGGGGCGCGCCCACCGAAGGTGGAGGCACCGACTGCCTCGGCGTGCTCGTCGTCGTCCCCGGCTCCCCTGCCCTCGCGGGTGGGTCTCCGGTCCGGTCCGACGGATCAAGCCCCGACCGTCGCGTCGCCCGGAGGCGATGCAGCGGTCCGCGGGCGCAGGCTGTCTGCGGCGGTCCGTCTGTCTTTGTCAGATGACGCGCCTCTCGGCCGTCATGGCGTCGATGGCCGGCGACCCGCCGGCGAAGGGGCAGTCTAGGCGACCGCAGCCGCCAGCGTGGCCGGCACGTCGACCTTGATGCCCGGGCCCATCGTGCTCGCGATCGACAACGACCGCAGGTACTGGCCCTTCACGCCGGTCGGCTTGGCGCGGTTGATCGCGTCGACGAGCGCCGCGAGGTTCTCGACCAGGGCCGGTGCCTCGAAGCTGCTCTTGCCGAACGCGACGTGGATGATCGCGGACTTGTCGACCTTGAACTCGACCCGGCCGCCCTTGACTTCGCGGACCGCACGGTCTAGGTCGAACGTGATGGTCCCGGCCTTCGGGTTGGGCATGAGCCCGCGCCGGCCGAGGATCTTCCCGAGCTTGCCGACCATGCCCATCGAGTCGGGCGTCGCGAGCGCGACATCGAATTCGAGCCAGCCGGCCTCGATCTTCTTCACGAGGTCCTCGCCACCGACCTCGTCGGCGCCGGCCCGCAGGGCCTCCTGCGCCTTCTCACCCTGGGCGAAGACAGCGACTCGGACGACCTTGCCCGTGCCGTGCGGCAGGACGACGGTGCCACGCACCATCTGGTCGGCATGGCGAGGGTCGACGCCCAGCCGGATGTGCGCCTCGATCGTCGCGTCGAAGGCGACGGTGGTCGTCTGCTTCGCGAGCTCGGCCGCCTCCTCGGGCGTGTACACCTGCTCGCGGTCGACGAGCTTGGCGACCTCTTGGTATTTCTTGCCGTGCTTGGGCATGTGCTGGTCTCCCTGGCGGTCGGCTGGACCGACCTCCCCCGTTCAGGTCCCCGTCGCGGCCCGGGGTGCAACCGCGATGGAGGATGCTATCCGACGACTTCGATTCCCATGCTGCGGGCGGTGCCTTCGATCTGCTTGGCGGCGGCCTCGAGATCGTTGGCGTTGAGGTCGGACATCTTGATGGTCGCGATCTCGCGGAGCTGGTCGCGGGTCACGCGGCCGACGTTCTCGCGTTTCGGGGTCTGCGAGCCCTTCTCGACACCGGCCGCCTTGCGCAGCAGGTCCGCTGCGGGCGGGGTCTTGAGGATGAACGAGAACGAGCGATCCTCGAAGATCGTGATCTGGGCCGGGATGATCTGGCCTGCCTTGTCGGCGGTCTTCTCGTTGTAGGACTTGGTGAATTCGACGATGTTGATGCCGTGCGGACCCAGCGCCGTACCGACGGGCGGGGCGGGAGTCGCCTTGCCGGCCGGCAGTTGCAGGGTCAGGACGATGCGGATCTTCTTGGCCACGGGGTTGTTCCGGTCCCTTTCTTAGGGGCTGCTGGAGCCTTAGAGCTTCTCGACCTGGAGGAAGTCGAGCTCGACCGGTGTCTCGCGGCCGAAGATGCTCACCAGGACCTTGACCTTGTTGCGCTCCGGGTTGATCTCCTCGACCGTCCCGATGAACTCCGCGAACGGCCCGTCGGTGACCCGGACGCTCTGGCCCTTGGTGAATGCGACGCGGTACTTCGGCGTCTCGACGCCCATGTGCCGCAGGATCTGCTTGACCTCGGTCTCGTCAAGCGGGATGGGCTCGCTGCGCACGCCCGGGATGTTGGCGCCGCCGACGAAGCTCGTCACGCCCGGCGTGTTGCGGACCACGAACCAGCTGTCGGGATCCAGGATCATCTCCACGAGCACGTAGCCCGGGTAGACCTTCTTCTGGACCGTGTGGCGCTGGCCCTGGCGGATCTCGATCTCATCCTCCATCGGAACGAGGACCTGGAAGATCTTGTCCTCCATGCCCATCGATTCGATGCGGTGCTCGAGGTTCGCCTTGACCTTGTTCTCGTAGCCCGAATACGTATGGATCACGTACCAGCGCTTCTCGGGCGCCTTGATCTCGGTACCGGTCAGGTCGGTCATCATGCTCTCGGCGTCAGGATGCCCAGGAGCCCCTGGAAGATCTGGTCGAGGACGGTGATGTACAGCCCGACCACGAAGCTGATCGCAAAGACCAGCACGGTCAGGTTGCGGACCTGCTCGCGCGTCGGCCAGGTGACCTTTTTCAGCTCGGACCAGACTTCATCGAAATAGCGGCGGAGTCGCTTCACGTTCTCGTTCTTCTCTCCGGGTTCGTGGTGGTGTGGCAGGGGCGATAGGACTCGAACCTACAACCGCTGGTTTTGGAGACCAGTGCTCTGCCAATTGAGCTACACCCCTGCGGCGAGGCCGGGCGTCCCTACTTCGCCTCTCGGTGAAGTGTATGCTGCCGGCAGCGCGGGCAGTATTTCTGCAGTTCGATCCGGTTGGGATCGTTCTTCTTGTTCTTGCGCGTCGTGTACGTCCGCTCCTTGCACTCGGTGCACGCGAGCTGGATCGTGGGACGCGCTTCGACCCTGGCCATGTCGTCCCTACTCCTGGATGCTGACGACGGCGCCGGCGCCGCCGGTCCGGCCACCCTCGCGGATGGCGATGCGCTGGCCGACCTCGAGGGCGATCGGGGTGATCAGCTCGACGGTCATCTCGACGTTGTCGCCGGGCATGATCATCTCGGCCCCGTCGGGCAGGCCGATGGCTCCGGTCACGTCGGTCGTGCGCAGGTAGAACTGCGGGCG
>CAZFXH010000053.1:0-1608 GCA_964522905.1 uncultured Anaerolineaceae bacterium | reverse complement strand
ACCCACGACGGCGGCACCCAGTCGGTCGAACTCGTCGAACAGGCGCGGGATCGCGTCCGTCCCGTCCGGGTCGAACTCGATCGCCTGGTTTGGGCGGGGGCGGAGGAAGAGCAGCCGGAGCTGCTCGGGTGGCACCACCTCGGCCATCACGTGCGCGGGCGTCCCGCGACCCTTGGACGTCGACATCTTCTTGCCGCCGATGTTCAGGAACTCGTAGGGCACGTTGATCGGCGGCTCGCGCTCGAACACCTCGCGAGCAATCGCATCGGATCGATCCCGGGAGCCGCCGGCGGTCGCGAGGTCCTTGCCGCACGGCTCGATCGTCACCCCGAACAGCGACCACTGCGCGGCCCATTCCAGGTTCCACGGCAGCTTCGCCGCGCCTCCGAACGGGCTGACCCACGCGGACGCGCCGCAGCCCTTCGCCCACGTGACCAGGGCCTCCCGGCACTCGTAGAACACCCGCTCCCCGTCCCATTTCGTCGCGATCGTCGTCCCCACCCGGCCACAGGTCGGGCAGATGACGCTGATCGGGTGCCACGTGTCGGGATGGCGGACGTTCGCGACGCGCTGGTACACCTCCCGGACCACCGCCGCCCGATCGAGCGCCGTGCGGATGTACGGGTCCATGTCGCCCGCCGCGTAGTGCTCGCTCATCCAGTAGTAGCGATCGGGATGGATCCCGAGCCCGGCGAAGATGTCGATGAAGCGCTGCGCGTGGTGGCGCGCGTAGGACGAGTGCCCATCCGGCTCCTGGTCCGGAACATGCGCGAGCGGGCGGCCCATGGCCTCCTCGACCGCGTCGGGCGTCAGGAGCGCCTGGGCGTCCATCGGATCGAGGTCGTCGACCCCGTACAGGAGCGTCGTCGGGCGCCCCGCGGCGCGCAGCGCCCGGGTGATGACGTCGAGGATGACCGGCCCGCGCAGGCTGCCGACGTGCACGGTCCCGGACGGCGTCTTGGAGTCGTTGATGACCTGCGGTCCGGAGACCCGCGCAGCCAGCTCGTCCGCCCAGTTCGTCGCGGCGACCGGCGGCGCGGTCGCGTTGGTCCCTCCAGAGCGAGCGTCTTCGCTCACCGAGGTAGCCCCCTCTTTAGGAGATCCCGACGATCTTGTAGGCGATGTCGCCCGCGGGCACCTGGACCGTGACGTTCTCGCCCTTCTTCTTGCCGAGCAGGGCACGTCCGACCGGGCTTTCGTTGCTGATCCGGCCCTCGGTCGGCTTGGCCTCGGTGGAGCCGACGATCGTGAAGCTCTGCGAGCCGTCCGGCCCGGTGACCTTGACCGTCGAGCCGATCTGCACGTGGTCGTTGCTCGTGTGCTCGTCGATGAGCGTGGCGTTCTTGATGAGCGCCTCGACGGTCTGGATCCGGCCTTCGACGAACGCCTGCTCGTTCTTGGCGTCCTCGTACTCGGCGTTCTCCGTGAGATCGCCGTGCTCCTTGGCGTCGTGGATCCGCTGCGCGATCTCCGGGCGGCGGATCGACACCATCTCCTCGAGCTCGTGGCGGAGCTTGTCGAGGCCCTCTTTGCTGATATACGTGGGCTTGTTGTTCACGGTCTTCTCGGCCCCCGGATAAAGGAAGAACCCCAGCCCCACGAGATCAA
>CAZFXH010000052.1:0-7713 GCA_964522905.1 uncultured Anaerolineaceae bacterium | reverse complement strand
GCGCGACCGGTCGGGCGCCGACGACCCCCCCCAGCCCCACGGACACCGCGTCCGTCGCCGCGCCAGGTGATCGGCGGGGCGTCACCGCCCTCTTCGCCGATCTCGTCAACTATGTCCGGATGGTGGCCGAGCACGACCCCGAGGAGGTGCGGACTCGGGTGACCGCCGCGCTTGCCACGATGGGCGATGCCATCGAGCGGTTCGAGGGCACCCGGGAGAAATTCATCGGGGACGCCGTCTTCGCGGTCTTCGGTTGGCCACGCGGCCACGATGACGACGCGGTGCGGGCGTCGCTCGCGGCGATGGCCATCCGCGCGGGCCTGCACGACATCGCCGACCTCGGCGAGCCCCTCGAGGTTCGCATCGGCATCGCCACCGGCGAGGTCGTAGCGAGCGGTCCCGGCACCGGAGGCGACATGGGATTGACCGGTGAGGCGATCACGACCGCGGCGCGCATCCAGTCGCTCGCGCGACCCGGGGAGATCCTCCTCGAAGGGGCGACCCTGGCCGCGGCGCGCGGGCGGCTCGCGACCGAGGAACGCGGCTCGGTCGTGCTGCGGGGTCAGTCGACGCCCGTCACGCTCCATGCGCTGCGCGGAGAGGCGGGGAGCGGTGCCTGGATGCCGTTCCGTTCGGCCGCCCCCGGTCCCCTCGTCGGCCGGACCAGCGAGCTCAGCGCACTCACAAGCGTGCTCGAACGCTGCGGGCAGACCGGGCGCGGTGGGGTCGTCCTTTTGGTGGGTGAGGCCGGGATCGGCAAGTCGCGTCTCCTCGCGGCCGTAGAGGAGCAGGCCAGGGCCGCCGGCCTCGCCTGGACGTGGACCGAGAACGTCTCGTACGGGCGAGGCGAGCCGTACCGGTTCGCCCGGTTGTTCGCCCAGACGGTCGCCGACGAGCACGGGGTGGATTCGGGCACCTTCACCCGGCGGCTGATCTTCACGGAGGACCTGACCCCTGACGAGGCCCATCGCTACGGAGGCGCGATCGCGGCCATCGCCCGGGATGCCTCGTTCACCGGTTGGGAACAAGAGGCGCCGTACACACCCAGCGACCCGGCAGAGGTCGCGGGCGGCCTGAGGGACGTGGCGAGGCGCTACGTCGCCCGGCTCCTGACGCTCGCCGGACCCCGCGCCGTCGTCATCGACGACCTGCACTGGCTGGATCCATCGAGCATCCCGCTCGTCGAGCACCTCGCTGAGGCGACCACCGACCGGCCGCTCGTCCTCCTGGCCGGCTCCCGCCCGACCGGCATCCCCGCCTGGCTGGAACGTCCGGGCGTCCAGCGCATCGACCTCACGGGCCTCGCCGAGCCCGAGACCGCCCGGCTCGCGACCCTCGTCGCTCGGGCCGCGGTCGATGCCCACGGGATCCGCAGTATCCACGAACGGACGGAGGGCAATCCACTCTGTCTCGGCGAGACCGTCCGGGCGTTCCTCGAGGACGGGACGCTCGAGTGGCGGGACGGACGTGTCGCGATGATCGAGAGCGGGCGCTCCGTGGTCCCGGTGACCCTGCGCGCGGTCCTGGGCGCCCGGATCGATTCGCTCGAGCCCTCTGGTCGTGAGGCGCTCGGTGTGGCCTCGATCATCGGGATCACCTTCCAGGAGAGCCTCGTCGAACAGCTCCTGGGTGACGCGCTGCCGCCACGGACGCTCGATCACCTGGCCGAGGCCGCGATGATCCGGCACGCGGAAGAGGGCGAATGGCGGTTCGCCCATGCCCTCATCCGCGACGCCGCCTACGCGGGCATGCTGGCCAGTCGCCGCCGGACCCTGCACGCTCGATTGGCCGACCATCTCGAGCGGCGTCCGCGCGAGGCGGCACCCGGACAGATCGCGACACATCGGGTGGCATCCGGCGACGTGCTCCGGGGGCTGCCGCTCCTCCGGGAAGCGGCCGAGTCCGCGCTGGCGCTTGGGGCGGCGTCGGAGGCGGCGGCGTTCTGGCAGCAGGCCGCCGAGCTCAGCGCGAACGAGGATCCTGCTGCGGCGGCGGTCGACCGTGAGCGAGCTGCGCACGCTCTTGCCGCGACCTCCACCGGGGCGGGCGCCGCCTAGGCTGAGCGGGGCTCCGCGGAGGGTTCCCCGATGGCCGCGGATGCTTCCAGCGCGTCTCCAGCCTTCGTCTCGCTGACCGAGGACGGATCCAGGGTGACGGTCAGGCCATCGACGGCCGGTCGCACCCACGTCCCCGCCGCCGCACACATGGCTGTGAGCTCGGCCAGTCGTTCCGGACCGTAGTGGACGAGGAGCGCCGCCCCAACGCCCGCTGCCCGGGCCAGGGCGATGGCCTCGCGCGCCGTCAGATGGCCGCGCTCGGGGTCGTCCTGTCGATCGGAGGCGATGGCGCTCTCGACGAGCACGAGATCCGCATCGCGAACGGCGTCCTCCACGACGCTCGAGGGCCCCGTGTCGCCCGTGTACGCGAGCCTCGCGCCGTCGGGCGCCTCCACGACCACGCCCCACGCCGGGACATAGTGCCGGCCCTCGAAGAACCGGATCCGCAGATCCCCGACCGTCAGCTCCGCCGCCGGGTCGTATTCAGTGGCGTCGAAGGCAGCATCGAAGAACCCGACGCGCTCGCTCACCGCGTCGGCCAGCGCATCGAGTCGGGCCCGACCACCGGGGGGCAGCAGGACCGGCAGTCGCTCGCGGGCCGTCTCGCGCCAGGGGTAGAGGTACCGAAGGCCGACGAGGTCCATGTAGTGGTCGGCGTGCATGTGGCCGACGACGATCGCCGTCAGCGCTCGGGGATCGAGCAGACGCTGGAGGTGGCGGATGACGCCCTGCCCGACGTCCAGCAACAGATTCGTATCGCCGTATTGCACGAGGTATCCGGCGGCCGCGGTGGCCTCATGGGGCGCGGCCGTGCTGCAACCGAGCACGGTCAGACGCAGGCGCCGTCCAGGGGAGTCGGTCATCGCGAGAAATCCTATGACTTCGGGCGAGGTGCGGGTGTCGGCTAGCAGACACCCGTTACGATGCGGTCATGCTCAGCGCCCGCCCGGTCCTCGCCTCCCTGGCCGCGATCCCGTTCTTCGATGGCCTGGAGCCGGACGCCCTCGACCGACTCGCCGCGGGCATGCGATCGCGACGCTTCCGGCGGGGCGAGGTGATCTTCCATGTCGGTGACCCGGGAGACGCGTTGTTCGTCATCGTCAGTGGAGAGGTCAAGATCTCGCTCCCGTCGGAGACCGGGGACGAGGCGATCCTGGCCACGCTTCGTCCAGGCGATGTCTTCGGGGAGCTCGCCCTGCTGGACGGGGCCCCGCGGTCGGCCAGCGCCTCCGCCCTCACGGCTGCGGAGACCGTCATCCTCCCGCGCGAACGGTTCCGCGAGCTGATCGCCACGGAGACCGGGGTTCGCGACGCGCTGCTGGCCTCGATCGCCGGAGAGCTCCGGCGCCTCACGACGCACGTCGAGGAGCTCCACTTCCTGGACATCACGGGGCGCCTCGCCGCCCGGCTCGCCAGGCTTGCCCAGGAAGGTGGGACGCCGCTTCCCGACGGCTCGCTGCGACTGCGCACGAACCTCACGCAGGGGGACCTGGCGGCGATGGTCGGCTGCACGCGCCAGAGCGTGAACAAGCTGCTGGGTCAGTTCACCGACGACGGGTTGATCCGGCTGGAGCGCGACGCGATCGTCGTCACCGATCTCGAGGGTCTGAGCGCGACCTCGCGCCGCTAAGGGACGGCAGCCCGGCGCCGTCGCGCAGCGCGACGAACAGCACGGCGGCTGCGGTCAGCGCCGCACGCGTCCGGCCATGACTGCCACCCAGGAACGCGCGGCGCGTCTCCTTGTGGTCCGAATCGGGGGTCACGACCGCGACCGAGACCGCGGTGTCGTTGCCCCGCTCGCGGGCTCGGACCGCCAGGCCGACCTCCACGCCGGCCCGCTCCCGGCACTGCCGAGCGAGATCGATGAGCGTCAGTTCGTCGTCGCCGGCGACGTCGTCCGCACGGGACTCGGCCGAGGTGAGCCAGTCGACGTCGCCGAACAGGGTCGTCATCTGCCCGCGCGTGCCGAGCTCCACGAGCGCGAGTCGCCAGCCGCGTTCGGCCAGTCGCGCACCGACCGCACCGGACCAGGTCTGGTTGCCCACGGCCCAGATGTTCGGCCCGAGCCGCTCCCTCACGATGGCCGCGGCCTCCGCGACGAGGGCTTCGGCGGAGCGCCCACCGCCGGCAGCGGCGCGGTCGCCGACCGCGCTGATCCGCACGTCCACGGCCTCGGCGCGGGCGTAGGTGGCGACCTCAGGGTTCGCCTTACGCAGCAGGTCCTCGCCGAGGAGCTCCGCGACCTGCGACTCGCCGATGGCCATCAGGCGGTAGGTGCGGACCACGGTATCCGCGCCCAGGCCACGCGTTCTTAGCCGCGGGAGCGCGTGATCGGTCCACATCGGCCGCATCTCGCGAGGCGGGCCGGGCAGGGCGATGGCGGCGCGGCCGTCGGCCCGCGAGACGAACCAGCCGGGCGCCGTGCCGTTCGGGTTCGGCATCGGTTCCGCCGACGGGATCCGCCACGCCTGCTTGAGGTTGAGCTCAGGGAACGGGAGATCGCGCCGCGCCCAGAGTTCGCGCAGCCATCGCTCCAGGTCCGGATCGACGACCGGCGTCTCGCCCCAGACCCTCGCGATCGCCTCGCGGGTGAGGTCGTCGGGCGTCGGGCCCAGCCCGCCGGTGCTGACGACGACATCGGCGCGCTCGAGGCCTGCGGCGAAGGCGTCGGCGACGATGTCAAGCCGGTCGGGCAACGCCGTGATCCGCCCGACCGTCACGCCCGCCTCGGTCAGCGAGCGGGCCAACTCGGCGGCGTTCGTGTCTCGGGTCTCGCCGACGGTCAGCTCCGAGCCGACGCTCAGCAGCTCCGCGGTCAGGATCCGACGACCCTGCGATGCGCTCGCCATGCGCGGCAGCGTAACGGTCCTGCGACGTGCTCGCAGTCCGCTCGCGGTCGGGCGTCACCCGGGCGCTGCTATCATCGCGGCCGGCCCCGGGTCCCCACCGGCGGCCCTCCAGAACCCGCTCCGGAGCACGACCCTGGACGACCTCCACCGCCCGCCCGAGCCAGAGCCAGAGCCCAAGCCGCCGGGTCTCTTCGCCCAGATCCGTTCGACCCGGGCATCCGCGGTACGCCTGGCGACGGCCCATATCGACCTCGCCAAGGCCGAGGCTTCGGCAATCAAGGGCGAGATCGCCCGGGTCGCAGCCTTCGTCGGGATCGCGGTCGCAGTCAGCCTCCTCGCCGTCATGCTCCTGTTCGTCGGCTCGTCCCTGTTCCTCGCCGACTGGCTGCTCGGCTCGATGGGCTGGGGGGTCGTCCACGGCGTGCTCCTGCTCACCGCCATCGCCGTCGCCTGCGGCCTGGCGGCCGTCGGGATGAGCGGCGCACGGATCGGTCGGGCGTTCCTCCTGGCCGTACTCGCCGCGGTCGGCGTCGGTGTGCTGCTGACGCTGGCGCTCCCGAACCGGCTCTACACCTCGATCGGTGACGCGACCCTGGTCGGCATCGAGCCCGGCGCGCGACCGCTGGTCGTGGGCGCGGCCATCTGGGCCGTCATCGGGCTGGTCGGCGGTCTCGTCGGTGCCCTGCGGACGAGCGGCGCGGGCGCGCGCTTCGGTGCACTGCTCGGCGGGGTCGTGCTCGGCGCACTCGTCGGCGCGGTGACCGCCGTGAACACCGGGCCGCAGGTCGGAGTCGGTATCGGCATCACGGTCGGCTACATCACCTGGATCGGGCTGATGGCCCTCGACATCTCGCGGACCGGGGTCGACATGGACGACCTCAAAGCCCGGTTCCTCCCGACCCAGACCATCGAGACCAGCAAGGAGACGCTCGCGTGGCTACAGAGCAAGATGCCGCCCGGGACCGGGTCCTAGCGGCTCGGGCGGAATTCGCGTCGGAACTCGATCGCCTCGGGGCGTCGGGCCGGGCCGCGGTCGATATCCCCGCGCGGATCAAGGGGAGCCCGGCCAAGGCGGCGGCCATCGTAGGCGCGGTTGGCTTCCTCGCGCTCAAGGGGCCTCAGCGCGTGTACCGGGCTGTTCGAGGCGCCGTCACGGGCGAGCCCGAGCCCATGCCGAAGCGGATGCTTCCGTCCGAGGTCGAGAAGACGCTGCGCAAGCTCGGCAACGACGGCGACAAGGTGGCTGCGGCGCTCGAACGCGATTTCGCCGACTACGCCAAGAAAGCCCACAAGGAACGGGAAGGCCTCAAGAGCATCCTGCTGCTGGCAGTGATCCGGCCGCTCCTTGGCCGTGCCGCGAAGTCCGCGGGTGACGCCCTGTTCAGTCCGGACTCCGAGGGTAGCTTGTCGGCCCGGCTGAAGGAAGCGCGAGAGCGGGCAGGGCAGGGGGTCGACCGCGCGCGCGAGAACGCCGAGCGGGCCGGGGCGTCGGCACAGGATCGGATCTCGGCGGTACGTCGGAGCGAGCGCGGGGACGACAGCGCCCCAAGCCCCGGAGACGAGACGGCCCCCACCGGCATCTGACCGGGATCCCACGGGGCTGAAGCGCGGAGTCACGGGTGGTAGGCGAGGTCGGGGTCGAACCGACACGCTGCTTTCGCAGCACCGGCTCCTAAAGCCGGCGCGTCTGCCATTCCGCCACTCGCCCGCCGCAGAGTCTAGCGGCCCCGGGTGCCCACGGGACCCAACCGGCCCGGACACGGGCCCCGCCCTATACTTCGCGGGCGATGCAGATCACCCGGACCCCAGCCCCCAGGTCGACCGTCCAGCTCGAGATCGAGCTGCCGCCGGAGCGCCTCGAGCGCGCGATGAACGACGCCGTGCGCGCCCTCGCCCGGCGGACGCGCGTGCCCGGCTTCCGGCCCGGCAAGGCTCCGCGCCCCGTGCTCGAACGCCATCTCGGCCCAGGGGTCGTACTCGACGAGGCGGTCGACCACCTCATGCAGGACGCCTATCGCGAGGCTATCGTCCAGGAGGCCATCCTGCCGCTGAGCAACGCGGACGTGGAGGTCGTCCAGGCCGAGGAGGGCAAGCCCCTCATCTTCAAGGCGACCGTGCCGGTGCGCCCCGAGGTGATCCTGGGCGACTATCGCAGCTTCAACTTCAAGCCCGAGATCGACGTCATCGACGACGCGCGCGTCGACCAGGTGATCGAGGAGCTCCGCGATCAGAACGCGACCCTCGGGCCGGTCGAGGACCGCGGCGCCCAGGACGGCGACTATGCCGTGATCGCGTTCATCGGCACCAAGGACGGGGACCCGTTCGACGGCGGCACGTCCGAGCGGATGCCGCTGATCATCGGCCAGGAGCGGCTGATCCCCGGGTTCGAAGCGAACCTCGTCGGCCTCGAGGTCGGCGGCACGTCCGAATTCGACATCACGTTCCCCGAGGACTACGGCGAACCGGCCCTCGCCGGCGAGGTCGCGCACTTCGCGGTCGAACTCAAGGAGCTCCGCGAAAAGATCCAGCCCGATCTCGACGAGGACTTCCTCGCGAGCCTGGGGACGTTCGAGTCGCTCGATGAGCTGAAGGCGGATATCCGCCGACGGCTGGAGGGCAACGCGCTCGACCGCGCCCGTCACGGGTTTGCGGATCGCATCATCGAGTACGCGGTGGCCAACGCCTCGGTCGAGCTCCCCGACGTCCTGGTCGACCAGGAGGTCGAGGTGATGCACGACGAGTTCAAGGCCTCGCTCGCGCGCCAGGGGATCAGCGAGGAGGCGTATTTCAAGGCAGTCGAGAAGACC
>CAZFXH010000051.1:0-2434 GCA_964522905.1 uncultured Anaerolineaceae bacterium | reverse complement strand
GGCTTCCAGCGTCTCGATCTGGCGATCGACCCGGGCGGTCGCGTCGCTCAACAGCGCGCGTCGCTCGGCCTTGTCACCGGTCGTTCGGAAGCGCAGTCGATTGCGCTCACGAGCGGCTTCGTCCTCGAGCAGCTGGCCGATCTGGGCCAGCGAGAACCCGGCGTCGTCGCGCAGGGAGCGGATGAAGCGCAGTCGTTCGAGGTCGGAAGCGTCGAACAGCCGATAGGCGCCGTCCGATCGTGCCGCGGGCTCCAGGAGCCCGATCTCCTCGTAGTAGCGGATCGCACGGGTCGTCAGGCCGGTCTCGACGGCAACGTCCTGGATGCGAAGCAGGGCAGGCTCGGCGGGCGCGGCGGGCGTCGCGGGGGTCTTGGTGGGCACCCGCCCACGATACCACAACCTTCACGTTCACGTGAAGGTAGGTTCGGGCTTGACACCGGCTTCGGCGAGGCTATTATATCGCCAATCGATATATCGACAACCGTAAGAGTTGGAGTTCCGATGGAGCCGAAGGTCCCCGAGTTCGGACGGTTCGCGGAACCGTCGCTGCTCATCCTGGTCAGCCTCAGTGACGGGCCCAAGCACGGCTACGCGATCATGCAGGACGTCGAAGCGGGCACCGGCCGGCCGATGGGCGCCGGCACCCTCTACGCGGCCCTCGCCCGGCTCGAGGAGCAGGGCTTCATCGAGCCGATGGCGCCGGTCGATCGGCGGCGGCCGTATCGCCTGACGGCAGTCGGGGCATCGAACCTCGCGGAACAGCTCCGCGGGCTTTCCGAGTACGCCCAAAAGGGTCTGCGGCAACTCGGCGAGACCCAGCCATGAGATCGCTCCTGATCCGTCTCTACCCCGCCACGTGGCGGGC
This sequence comes from uncultured Anaerolineaceae bacterium, assembly GCA_964522905.1. GTDB lineage: Bacteria > Chloroflexota > Limnocylindria > Limnocylindrales > CSP1-4 > SPCO01. The sequence continues at coordinate 1,569 of CAZFXH010000051.1, read as the reverse complement.
CCGCTACGGCGACGAGTTCGAGGCGATCCTCGAGGAACGTCCGCTGGGGCCGTTCGACGTGGCCGACGTCCTCCTCGGCGCCCTCGATGCGCAGCTCCGACTGCGCGGACGCGGTGCCGACACCCAGAAAGGAACGGGATTCTCGATGTCTCTTCGTCTCGGCGGTGCGGCCGCCATCGTCGGCGCGGTGCTCTTTCCCGCCGGCCTCATCATCGGCTCCCTCAACGGAGGCAGTGACCCGTTTCCAGGCGCCGCCTTGATGCTCGCCGGGACCGGGGCCTTGCTCCTGGCCCTGATCGGGCTCAGCTCCTTCCAGGCGAGGCAGCACCCGAGACTCATCTGGGCGGCGTTCGCGCTCCCCGCGCTCGGGACCGTGATGTCGAGCACGGGCCTCGTTGCCATGGCGGCCGTCGGGGATCGGCCGTTCGTGGCGGGCCTCAGTCCCTGGTCGATCTGGGCGCTCGGCGTGATCGCGACGGTCGTCGGCTCCGCGCTGTTCGCCCTCGCGACCTACCGGACGCGCGATCTCCCGCGCTTCGGCGCGGGAGCGCTTGCGATCGGCTCGGGCATCCTGCTCCTCGTCATCCTCATCGGAGGCACCGGCGTCGTGGCCGGTCTCGACAGGTTCGCGCAGGAATTGGTCCTCGTGGGCTTGGTCGCCTTCTCGATCGGCTGGATCGCGCTCGGGTGGACGGCCATCCGACTCGAACGACCTGCCGCCGCTGCTCGACCCGCCTGACGGGTCGCTCCAGCGATGACGCCTCCGACCGCAGCACCGCCAACGGGCTCCACCCGGTTGCTGGGCCTGGCCGGGATCCTTGGTGGGGCCGTCCTGCTGGCAGCCTTCGTCGTCGAGATCCCGCCAGACCTCAACGGCGCCAGGCTGGTCATCTTCAACCTTGGTGCGATCGCGGTGGTCGTCGCCCTGCAGGGGCGTCAGGTGGCCGGCTCCCGAACCGTCTTCCGGGTGGCGAGCATCGCCGCGGTCGTCGCCAACGCGTGGCACCTCTCGATGGTCGTCATCTCGATCGGCCGAGCCAACCCGTTCGCAGGCGACTTCGGACTCGTCTTCTTCTACGCTGCGATGGCCATGTGGCTTGCCGATGCCGCGTTCGGGGTGGCGGCCCTCCGGAGCGGCGTGGCTTCCCGCTGGGGGCCGACGGCGCTCGCCATCGGATCCGTCCTCGCGATCGCCGGCATGGACCGCCTGGGACTGACGTCCGCCGCGGATCCCACGATCTTCGGCGTGCTGGCGTTGACCGGCGTGGCCCTCAACGGGCTCGGCTGGATCCTGCTGGGCCTGGATCTCGTTTCGGGAGGACGGCTCGTCGTTCCCGACGCGAAGCTACTACGCGCGCTCAGTCGAGCGTGAAGTGGTCGGGGTCCTGGTAGCGGCCCGTGCGCTGGAACTCGATCTGCATCAGGACATCGTTGAGCAGCGACGACGCCCCGAAGCGGAACCAGTCCGGTGACATCCAGCGCGGCCCGAGCGTCTCGTACAGGATCACCAGGTACTGGATCGCCTCCTTGGCGGTCCGGATGCCGCCGGCGGGCTTCATGCCGACCTGT
>CAZFXH010000050.1:0-13688 GCA_964522905.1 uncultured Anaerolineaceae bacterium | reverse complement strand
CGAGTCGAAGGCCGCGGTCGGGACCAGCTCGTGGCCGAGGGCGCGCAGCGCCCCGTCGAGGCCCGTCGCGTGGCGTGGCTCCAGGGACACGGCCGTCGGTGGCGCGAAATGGTCGGCCGGCTCCACGTAGAAGCGGGGAGCGGTGATCGCGGTCCGGATGTCGAGCCCGCCATCGACGACGGCGCTCACGAACTGGGCAAGGACCTGCGGCTGGGCATCGCCGCCCATCGATCCCACGACGATCCACGGCCCGACGCGTCCGCTCCGGAACAGCATCCCGGGGAGCAGCGTGTGGAGCGTCCGCTTGCGCGGCTCAAGGACGTTCGCGTGGTCCGGGTCCAGGCTGAAGTAGCTGCCCCGGTTCTGGTAATGGATCCCCGTTCCCGGATCGACCACGCCCGAGCCGAAGCCCAGGTAGTTCGACTCGATCAGGCTGACGGCATTGCCCGCGGCGTCGACCGTGGCCAGGAATACCGTCCCGCCGCCCCGCGGGTTCGAGGCGGGGACCGGGACGCTGGCACGGCGAGGGTCGATCCGGCCGGCGAGCTCCGTGATCCGGTCGCGGTCCAGGAGCATCTCCACCGGGACGTCGCGGGCCGCGGGGTCGGTCAGGTACGCGTCGCGGTCGGCCATGGCCAGCTTGGCCGCTTCAAGGTGGAGGTGGATCCAACCGGGATCGGCCACGCCCTGCGGGCCGAACGCCGTCGCGTCGGGCGGCTGGAACCGCTCGAGCAAGCTGAGCAGCTCGAGAGCGACGACCCCGGAGCTGTTCGGCGGATGGGTCGTCACCCGAACCCCGCGGTAGTCGATGCCGATCGGTTCACCCCAGGTCGAGCGGTGCTCCCGCAGGTCCTCCACTGCGATCGGCGACCCGGCGCCGGCCAGCGCCCGGGCCTGGCGCTCGCCCAGGTCGCCCTCGTAGAACGCATCGAAGCCCTCGCGTGCAATCGTTGCCAGCGTGTCACCCAGCGCCGGCAGGCGGACCCGCTCACCGGGCAGCCAGCGGCGCGCCCGCGGCCGGTACACCGACGAAAACCCGGTCCCGAGACCGGGCTCGTCCGCGAGGAGTGTGGACGTCCACTCGACCGCATCGATGAATCCATCCCACGCCGGGAACCCGTCCCGTGCCAGCTCGATGGCCGGGGCGAGCACCTCGTCCCGGGACAGCCGCCCGAACCGAGCGTGGGCGTCACCCCAGGATCGGACCGCGCCCGGTACGGTGATCGTCAGGGGCCCCCGCCGCGGCATCGCGCCCAGGCCACGTGGGCGCAGGGCCCCGGCGTCGGTCGCCGCCGCGCTCCGCCCGGATCCGTTCAGCGCGTGCTGGCGGGATGCCGCCGCGTCCCAGATCAACCAGAACGCGTCACCCCCGATCCCGCAGCCGTTGGGCATGACGACGGCGAGCACCGCATTGGTCGCGATCGCCGCGTCGACCGCGCTGCCGCCGGCCCGCAGGACCTGGAGCCCGGCCGCGCTCGCCAGATGATGCGGCGCCACGACCGCGCCGTGGGAGCCCCGGGCCAGCGGAACGGGGCTCCATGGGTGTCCGTCGATCACCCGATCATCCCGCTGACCGGGTCTTCCGCCCGTCGGAGTCGCGCCAGGGGCAGGAGCGCCACCAGCAACAGAACGCCGGTCGCGACGAGCATCCCGTCGATGCCTGCGGCCTCTGCCGCGAAGCCACCGATCAGCGCCCCGATGATCTGCCCGACCGCGAGGAAGACCGAGTAGAGGCCCATGATCGCGCCGCGGTCGTCGGGAAAGCGCTCGGAGATGTCGGCCAGCAGCCCGAGCGCCGCGGGCGTCGCCCCGGCCATGACGAACAGTCCGAAGGCGGCCACGGCCGCGGCTGCGACCAGGGCGACGAGCGGCAGGCCGGTGCCATGGTTCACGGCGATGCCGGCCGCGACGAGCCCGCCGCCGCCGAGGATCCCGTACAGGATGATCGAGGTGCGGCGGGTGTTCTTGAAGCGATTGCCCCAGTACAGCAGGCCAAGCCCGAAGATGATCCCGATGACGACCACCGCGGCGGAGATCTGGACCGCGCTGAATCCGCGCATCAGCGACTGCTCGGGGAAGTCCGGGTTCGCCTGGGCGAACTGGAAGATGGACTGGCTGAACCACAGGCCGATCGACGCGTTGACGGCGATCCACGTCGGAGCCAGCAACCAGACGTGGGAGTGGCGGAGCAGCTCCAGGTACCGCCCGAACCCGACATGCGGCGCTCGTGCGGCACTGAGGTCGCCGGCCGGATCCTTGACCGTCAGGAAGATGAGGAACGAGGCCGCATACAGGACCGCGTTGAGGAAGAATGCCGTCGGCCCGAACAGGGCGAAGACGACCGGGGCCGCGCCGAACCCGGCGCCGAGCCCGAGCAGCGTCGCCCCCTCGAACCGCGCCGCGGCCTTGCCGCGGAGGAGCTCGTCGCCCGCGGTGACCATCGCGATATAGCCGAGGATCGAAGGGATGCTGGCCGCGGTCGACGCTCCCTCGAGCAATCGCGTCACGCCCAGGACGACCAGGCTACCGGTGATCGGCGCGAGGATGACCGCCAGTGGTGGCGGCAGGCCGAGGTCGGCGGTGAAGCCGGTCATGATCACGGCCACGGCCCCGAAGATCGGGCCGTAGAGCATCACCCGGTGATGGCCCTGCCGATCGGACAGGATCCCGAAGATCGGCGACAGCACGAGTTCCGCGAGGTAGAACAGGGCCCCGAACACGCCCAGGACGATCGCGCCGACGACCGGACCGCCGTGCTCGGGGAGGGTCGCCAGGTAGACAGCCAGCATCGCTCCGGTGAGTCCGGTGCTGAAGCGCAGCGAGAATGTGCCGGCCAGCACGGCCCACAGCGATCGATCCATGTGCTGCACAGCCTACCCGTCGCGGGCTCGACCGGGCCCGTATCATGCCCGGAAATGCATCACGCGCCGGTTCGGTCCCGAGAAGGAGCCACACCTTGAGTCGCGTCGCGATCTTCACCGATTCGGCCTCGGACATGAACCCGGCCGATGCCGCCACGTCCGGGATCCACATCATCCCCTTGCTCGTCAGCTTCGGGAACGAGACATTCAAGGCTGGCGTCGACCTGAGCGGTCCCGCCTTCTGGGAGCGCATGGTGGCGCCCGACGCGCCATTCCCCACGACGGCGGCGTCGTCGCCCGGCGACTTCAAGCAGGGGTACGAGGCCGCCTTCGCCGCGGGTGCCGAGGCGATCGTCTCGATCCACGTCGCGGGCACGCTCTCAGCGACCATCAAGAGTGCGCAGATCGCCCGGGACATGCTCCCCGATCGGGAGATCCACATCGTCGATTCTCTCGGCGCCTCGATGGCCGAGGGGATCCTCGCCAAGATGGGCGTGGAGTTGGCCGAGGCCGATCGTCCGGGCGCCGAGATCGCCGAGACGCTGGAGAGCCGGGCGCCGGACATCGTCATCTTCGTCGCTCTCGAGACGCTCGAATACCTCAAGAAGGGCGGTCGGATCAGCGGCGCCCAGGCCGCCATCGGGACGCTGCTCTCGGTCAAGCCGATCATCAAGGTCAAGGACGGCGTGGTGACGACCGCCGAGCGTGTGCGGACCCGGTCCAAGGCCAGGGAGCGCCTGATCGAGCTGATCACCGAACAGCCCATCGAGCGGCTCGCGATCCTCCATACGACGTCGGCGGATGTGGACGCCTTCCGCGACGAGATGCTGCGGCGCCTCCCGCACCTCGAGCCCGAAGCCGTGACCGTGGACCTCGTCGGCGCGTCGGTCGGACCGCATCTCGGGCCGGGCTGCGTGGGAGCCGCCATCCTCTACAAGGCCGGCAGCGCCCCGGCGTGAAGGTTGCGGTGAGGTTGCGGGAACCTTGCCGATCGGTACCATCGGGGAGGCGCGTTGCGACGGCCTCGGGCTATACTCGGAGCCGACATGAGACGCGCGTCGACGTCCGGGAAACCTGCCCGACACGGCTCGATACGCCCCGTAGGGTCGTCCGGGAGACGGCCCACACTTGACGAGGCGGCCTGGGATGGCGGCCCGACACGGAGGTTCCCCCTTCCATGACCACCGAGCACGTCGCTGCGACCATCAATGCGTGGGAAGTCGCCCAGCGACAGTTTGACCTCGCCGCGGAGCGACTCGACCTGGACCCCGGGATGCGCCTCGTCCTGCGCGAGCCGCGCCGCGAGTTCACCTGCCACTTCCCGGTCCACATGGACGACGGGTCGGTCCAGGTGTTCACCGGCTATCGCGTCCAGCACAACCTGGGGCGTGGCCCGGCAAAAGGCGGCATCCGCTATCACCAGGACGTCTCGCTCGACGAGGTCAAGGCGCTCGCGATGTGGATGACGTGGAAGTGCGCGGTGGTCGGCATCCCGTACGGCGGCGGCAAGGGCGGCGTCATCGTCGACCCCAAGAAGCTCAGTCAGAAGGAACTTGAGGGCCTGACCCGCCGGTTCTTCACCGAGATCGAGGTCCTCGTCGGGCCCGAGAAGGACATCCCGGCGCCGGACGTGAACACGAATGCCCAGGTCATGGCCTGGATGATGGACACGTACTCGATGCACATGGGCTACACGGTCCCGGGGGTCGTGACCGGCAAGCCGATCAGCCTGGGCGGCTCCGAAGGTCGCAACGAGGCGACGGCTCGTGGCACGGTCTTCTGCGTCATCGAGGCGGTTGCGCACCTCGACATGGACCTGGCCAAGTCGACTGTCGCCATCCAGGGCTTCGGCAACGCCGGGGCGATCGCGGCGCGACTCATCGCCCAGGAGGGTGCGACGGTGGTCGCCGTGTCCGACTCGACCGGCGGCATCCACGCACCGGGCGGCCTCGATATCTCCAAGGTCGTCGGCTGGAAGCAGGAGCACGGTACGGTCCAGGGCTTCCCGGGCGCTGAGGACATCTCCAACACCCAGCTCCTCGAGGTCGAGTGCGACATCCTCATCCCGGCGGCACTCGAGAACCAGATCACGTCGCGCAACGCCCGCAACATCAAGGCAAGGGTCATCGCGGAGGCGGCGAATGGCCCGACGACCCCGGACGCCGACGAGATCCTCTACGACGCGGGCAAGTTCCTGATTCCGGACATCCTGTGCAACGCGGGTGGCGTCACCGTCAGCTACTTCGAGTGGGTGCAGGACCTCAACCGCGACCACTGGAGCGAGGCCGTCGTCAACGCCAAGCTCAAGGACATCATGGTCAAGGCCTTCGGCGAGACGCTCGCGATGGCCCAGCGCGAGTCGGTCAACATGCGGACCGCGGCATACCTGCTTGCGGTCAAGCGCGTCGCCGACGCGATGGAGATGCGCGGCCTCTACCCGTAAGGCGCGGCGGCCCCGCCGGGCCGACCCGCACCGTCCCGCACCGACCCGGACCGTAGGCCGACCCGGACCGTAGGCCGAGCGTGCATCCGGCGCTCCTATCAGCGATCGGACCGCGTCCCATTCGCTGTTTGTGCACGAGATGCACGGGAAGGCGACGGAAGACCCCGATCCGACGTCGCCTGGGACGTTCCTTCGACGATAGGGGCGTGGGGTGCACGCGGGCAGTGTGGGTCCGCCTACGGCCGATGCTAGAGTTGCGGCCATGCTCGACCACGAAGAGAAATTCCTGTTCAAGGAGGAGATCCTCCACCTGTCGAACGCGGTGGCGGAGCCCGGCATCCTCGACAACGTCGAGGACCTCCTGACCGACGTCATCACGAGCCCGCGGTTCGACTCGGAGGTCTTCACGCTCGAACGCAGCCTGCAGGTCATGCTCGGGCCGCGCGCGGGGACCACGCTGGTCGGGCTACTGACGGTGGCGCCGGAGGTCTTCGACGAGGTCGCCGAGGTGCGCATCCCGTCCGAGGTCCACGAGCGGCTCGTCGCCTGGCGGGCGCGCTTCGGCCTGGCCATCGACAACGCGCTCAACTTCCTCAACAACCCGGATGGGATCCAGGGTCACAACTTCGCGACCCAGGTGGCGCACGTCGAGGAGCGTCGCGTCCTGCAGGGCCGGCTCACGCTCGTGCGCTACAACAACGAGCCGCAGTTCTTCGTGGCCGACGCGAGCGTGTTCTTCGGGCTCGTGGTCGACATCCTCGAGCGGCTTGGCCCGTATCTCGAGCCGGATGCGGTCGACGCCGAGACCGTCGCCCGATTGCGCGACGCACTCGGGCTTGTCGAGCGCAAGACGGGCACCCACAGCTGAGGGATCCCCGGGCTGATGGCTAGCTGGGGGTTTGAGTCCTCGGGCTGATGGCTAACAGGAGCGTCGAATCCTCGGGCTGATGGCTAGCGGGAGCGTCGCCTCAGACCTCGGAGGGGGTGAAGCAGTACATGCGCCACGTCTACCTCGCCGCGACCGGGCAGAACCGTGGCAAGACCACGCTCAGCCTCGGGGTCATGGACGGCTTCCAGCGGCGCGGCCTTTCGACTGGCTTCATCAAGCCTGTCGGTCAGCGGACGGTCATCGAGGACGGTGTGCCGGCGGACGAGGACGCCATCCTGATGAAGACCGTCTTCGGCCTCGCCGAGCCCCTCCCGCAGATGAGCCCAGTCCACATCCCGCGCGGGTTCACCAAGAGCTACATCGACGGTAAGGTCGTGGAGGACCTGCCGAGCCGGATCACCGCGGCCCATGCGACGTTCGCCGCCGAGCGCGACATGCTCCTGATCGAAGGCACGGGGCATGCCGGCGTCGGCGCGGTCATCGGCCTCTCGAACGCGGCCGTGGCCGCCATGCTCGGATCGCCCGCGGTGATCGTGTCCGAGGGCGGCGTCGGCCGCCCGATCGATGAGATCGTGCTCAACAAGTCCCTATTCGAGCGCTCCGGAGTCCATGTCGCGGGCGCCGTCGTCAACAAGGTCGACCTGCTCGCCAAGCCGGACCTCGCGCGGACGCTGGAGCGCGGGCTGGCGCGTCACGGCATCCCGCTCCTGGGGGTGTTGCCCTACCGGCCGATCCTGTCCAACCCGACGCTCGCGATGGTCCTCGAGGGCGTCCATGGGGAGACCATCCATCCGGGCCCGGACCTTGACCAGGTCATCGGCGGCGTCGCGATCGGGGCGATGGAGCCCCAGCACATGCTCCAGCGCATCGGTCCCCGCGCGCTCGTGATCGTGCCGGGTGATCGCAACGACGTGATCGCCGCGATCGTCCACGCGCATCTAGTCGGGGCCGAGGTCGGCGGGGATGCCCTTGGGCTTGTGCTGACCGGCGGCTACCGGCCGCGAAAGCCGGTGCTCGAGGCCATCCGCGCGGCCGACCTCTTCGCGACCATCGTGCCCGAGGACACGTACAAGGTGGCGTCCGAGGTCCACGATCTCCTCGTCAAGACGCACGCCTCGGACCGGGGCAAGATCGAGGAGATCAAGGCGCTCGTGTGGGAGTACCTGTTCATCGACCGGATCCTCGAGGTCGCGACGGAGGCCGACCTGCGCCAGTCGCCGACGACCGCATAGTCGGGCCGGTCGGGGCCGGGCGTCCCGCGGAGAGGGCGGGGCCGGCGCCGGTCGGGGCCGCGACCCGCGCCGCCCTCCACCACCTACACCGCTCGGTCGGCGCTGGTTCCCGCCGTAGGCTCGAGGATCTCGTTATCGATGAGTCGCGTGGTCCCAAGGCGCGCGGCGAGCGAGGCGAGCACCGGCCGGTCGACCGTCGTGACCTCCTCCAACGTCATGGCATCGGCGACCGAGACGTACTCGACGTCCAGGAGAGGTTCCTGCGTCAAGGTCTCGAACATCGTGTCCCGGAGCCGCTCGGCATCCCGTTCACCCGCCCGCCAAGCGTCGCGCGCCGCGACCAACGCCCGCCGCAGGACCGGCGCCGCGGCGCGCTCGTCCGGGCTGAGGTGCACGTTCCGCGACGAGAGTGCGAGGCCGTCCGCCTCCCGGATCGTGGGACAGGCCACGACCTCCGTCCCGATCGCGAGGTCGCGCGCCATCTGGCGGATGACCATGACCTGCTGTGCATCTTTCTGGCCGAAGTACGCGCGCTCCGCACCGACGAGCTCGAACAGGATCGCCACCACCGTCGCGACGCCATCGAAATGGCCGGGCCGGGCCGCTCCCTCGAGCGGGAGCGCGACCGCCCCGACAGACACGGTGGTCGCGAAACCCGGCGGGTAGATCTCCTCGACCTCGGGTGCGAAGACCAGGTCGACCCCCTCGGCCTCGCACATCTCGAGGTCGCGAGCCTCGTTGCGCGGATAGCGGCTGTAATCGGACGCCACGTTGAACTGGCGGGGATTGACGAAGATCGAAACCACCACCGACGGGTTGTCGGCGCGTGCGCGCTGCATCAACGCGCGGTGGCCTTCGTGCAGCCAGCCCATCGTCGGGACGAGCCCCACGGGGCGAGGCGCAGCGGCGAGGGCCTCGCGCAGCGCGGCGCGTGTGCGCACGACAGTGGTCCTGGCAACCTCAGTCAAAGTTCTTGGCACCCTCAGTCAAATACTGACACTCGCGCTCCGAGGTCCAAGGCTGAGCTCCGCGAAGCCATTGGCCCGAGGATTCAGAGGTCGCGATCGAGCGGGATGCCCCCGACCGGGATGCTGCGGCCGGCCCGGTCGGAGTCGCCTCGGCCCAACGCCTCGTCGAGCACCGCATCGTCCATCCGTACCGTCTCGGCGTCGCCCGGGAACGTCCCAGCCTCCACATCCGCCGCGTAGGCACGCGCCGCCGCATCGATGGTGGCCCGGAGCGTGGCGTACGGCCGGGCGTGGCGCGGCACGAAGTCGCCCAGCCCGAGCAGATCGGTGATCACCTGGACCTGGCCGCTGCAGCCGGCCCCCGCGCCGATGCCGATGGTCGGGATCCGCAAGCGCTCGGTGACCGCCGCGGCGAGCTGGGCCGGCATGAGCTCGAGGACGATCGAGAAGGCACCCGCCTCCTGGACCGCGAGCGCATCCGCCAGCAGGCTGCGCGCCTGGCTCCGGTCCTTGCCCTGGACCTTGACCTTGCCGCCCATCCCGAACTGGGCCTGGGGCGTCCAGCCGATGTGGCCCATGACCGGGATGCCGGCCTTCACCATGGCCTCGATGATCCGGGCGGAGCGCACGCCGCCTTCGACCTTGACGGCCTGGGCCCCGGCCTCCTGCAGGAATCGACCGGCGTTCTCGAGCGCCTCGTCCACCGTTGAGTAGGTCAGGAACGGCATGTCGCCGATGACCATCGCGCGCTGTGAGCCGCGGACGACCGCCTTGGTGTGGTGCAGCATTTCGGTCATCGTCACGCGCACGGTCGATTCGTAGCCGAGCAGCACCTGGCCCAGGGAATCGCCGACGAGGAGCAGCGGGACCCCGGCTTCGTCGAGGATCTGGGCGGTCGGGTAGTCGTAGGCCGTCAGCATCGGCAGGCGTTGGCCGTCGGAGTAGCGCTTCGCGATGTCGGCGACGGTCAGGCGGCGGGGGGTATCGGTCGGAGCGCTCATGGCATCGAAGTCTGCGCGTCGGCGTCGCGGGCGTCCAGCGCGAGGGCGACCCGATCGAGGATGCGGTCGGCCACCTCGCGCTTGCTGAGCAGTGGCAGGTCGTCCCGCTCGCCGTCCAGCGAGAGGATGCTGACCCGGTTCGTCTCGGTGCCGAAGCCCGAGCCCGTCTCCGCGACGTCGTTGGCGACAAGCAGGTCCACGCCTTTGCGCCGGAGCTTCTCGGCCACTCGGTCGAGCGAGCCGGTCTCCGCGGCGAACCCCACGAGGTACGGGCGGGGAGCCACGGCCTGCGCGCTCGACTCGTCATTGCTGTCGGTGCCGCGGACGATCCGCGCGATCTGGGCCAGAACGTCCGGGGTCGGCTCGAGCTCGAGCGTGAGCCCCGCACCCCGTTCGAGCTTGGTCTCGGCCGCCACCCCCGCTGGTCGGAAGTCGGCGACGGCCGCCGCCATGACGAGCGCATCGAAGCCGGCCGCACCGTCCGGCCGGTGCGTGAGGCGAAGCAGGGACGCCCGCAGCTCAGCCGTGGATTCGACGTGGACGACCTCGGCACCGTCCGGCAACGGCACCTCGAGGTTCGCTGCGACGACCGTCACGTGCGCGCCGCGCTCCAGGGCCGCCGCGGCGACCGCCGCACCCATCCGCCCGGTCGATCGATTGCCGATGAACCGCACCGGGTCGATCGCCTCCCGGGTCCCGCCGGCGCTGACGACGATGTGGCGGCCCTGGAGATCCGCGTCGCGCGGGCCATCGACGAGCGGTGGGCGATCGATCGGGTCAGGGGCCCGGACCGAGGTGCTGCCGACGGCCTCGACCACGGCCTCGACGATCGCGGGCAGGTCCGCCAGCCGCCCGACGCCCGTCTGTCCAGAAGCAAGCTCGCCGGCAGCGGGCTCCACGATCCGGTAGCCGAAGTCGTCGCGCAACCGCGCGACGTTCGCGCGCGTCGCCGGATGGGTCCACATATCGCCGTCCATGGCCGGCGCGACGACGACCGGGGCCGAAGACGCGAGAAGGGTGGCGGTCACGACGTCGCCCGCGAGACCATTCGCCATCGCTCCCAGGAAGTGCGCGGTCGCCGGCGCGACGACGATGGCATCGGCGCTGTCGGCGACGACGATATGGCCGATGCGGCCGTCCGGGAGCAGCTCCAGGATGTCCGTGTCGACGGGATGGCGGGACAGGGCCGCGAACGTCAGCGGACCCACGAATCGGGTCGCCGCCGGACTGAGCATCACGGCGACCTCGGCACCCTCGGCCCGCAGGAGCCGCAGCAGCTCGACGGCCTTGTAGGCGGCGATGGAGCCCGTGACGCCCAGCGCGACGAACCGGCCTGCGAGACGCCCGTCCGTCACGGCAGTCCGAGCTCCAGCCGCTCCCCGCCCGCCACCTCGGCATGGAGGATCGCGAGACCCTTGAGCGTCAGATCGGGGTCGATCGCGTCGATGCCTTCGAGGCCGGCGGCCCAGGGTGCCGCCGACAGGCCGCCGGTCAGGATCGCCTTGACCGCGCCGGGTTCGACGCCCGCGACATCCGCGAGCTCCTTGCGGACGCGGCGCAACAGCCCGGTCGTGAGCGCCTGGTAGCCGAAGATCGTTCCGGACTGCATCGCGCTGATCGTGTCCCGCCCGATCGCCCGGTCCGGGGCGCGCAACTCGATGCGCGGCAGCTTCGCGGTCCGGGCGGCGAGGGCTTCGAGGCCCAGCTCCAGCCCCGGGGCGATGGCCCCGCCCACATAGGCGCCATCGGTCGCGACGCAATCGAGCGTCGTTGCCGTCCCGAAGTCGACGACCACGGCCGGCGTGCCGTACAACCGCGCCGCGGCCAGGGCATTGACCAGGCGATCGGCACCGACCTCGCCCGGCCGGTCCACCCGTACGGCGAGCGGCACGATCCCGGCGGCGGCCACGGTCAGTGGCCGCTCACGGCGGGCCGCAACCATCTCGACGTGCGCCGTCAGGGCCGGCACCACGGACGCACAGGCGATCGCCTCGACATCCCCGAACGAGGCATCGTCGAGGCGGAGCAGCCCATCGAGCAGGAGCTCGAGCTCATCGGCCGTGGCACGGGCGTCCGTGGCCGCCCGGCGGGTCGCCACGAGCCGGCCGCCACGCAGGAGGCCGATCGTGACGTTCGTGTTCCCGATGTCGATCGCGAAGAGCATGGCGGCGATGATACGCGGCGGCCGATTCGGGGTCGCCGCGGCCATCACCGTGCGGTACCATCGCCAGCGTCCGCCGCCACCCCCACCGGCCCACGTCCCAGCGCCCCCGAGGAGACCCCACGTGTCGACCCCGCCGGCCAAGTTCTTCGTGAACCAGGGCGTCGTGACGAGCGCGGCCGACATGCTGCATCTGCTCCGACCCCTGCTCAAGCAGACCGTCAGCTACCGGTACCTGCGCGGCCGGGAGGTCGTCGCCCACGGCACGGGCTGGGTAGAGCGCATCGTGACCGACGCGCCGGAGACATCGACGTACTTCACGCCGTTGGCGATCACCCTGAACATCGACTCCTTCGAGCATCTCGAGTTCGAGACGCGCCCCGATCAGCTGCTCGTCTACGTGCTTGTCCAGGGTGACGAGCGGGTCATCGTCGAATTCGCGCCGATCGGTGTTGGCGGTGAGGATGTCTCGCCGTTCGCACCTCGCCAGCTCGAGTTCGACACATCCGATTTCGTCCAGATGGAGCTGCTCGGCCTCGACGCCCACGAGGACGAATAGCCGATCCGGGACGCGGGTGCCGTGGGGCGCCGGCGGAAGAGGGGGCGGTCGACCGATGGTCGGCCAGGGAGCGAACCAAGGCGCGGTCCGAGCCCGCCCACGAGGTTCGGCGCGCGGTGGAGGGCAAGGAGGGATCGAACCAGGTGGATGACGTCCAGAACCGCCCCGTCCCGGATGGGGGCGGAGGCCGCGGCGACTATTTCCGGCTCGCTGAACGTGGCACCACGGTCTCGACGGAGATCCGTGCCGGCCTGACCACGTTCATGGTCATGGCCTACATCATCTTCGTGAACCCCAGCATCCTCTCGAGCGGTCCGCTCGAGGGCCTCGGCCCGCCTTTCCTGCCGACGGTCGTCGCCACGGCTTTGGTCGCCGGCATCCTGACGATCGCGATGGGTCTGGTCGCGAATTACCCGTTCGCGCTCGCGGCGGGCCTTGGACTAAACGCGGTCGTCGCCTTCCAGCTGATCCTCGGCCGGGGGTTCCGCTGGGAAGAGGCGATGGCCGTCATCGTCTGGGAGGGGATCCTCATCACGATCCTCGTCCTGACCGGCCTTCGCGAAGCCATCATGGAAGCGATCCCGATGACCCTGAAACGGGCCATCGCCGTGGGCATCGGCCTGTTCATCCTGACCATCGGGCTGGTGAACGGCGGCTTCGTGCGTGCCGGCGAAGGGACGGTCGTGACGCTGGGAACCCTCACGTCCCCAGCGTTCCTGACCTTCCTCATCGGACTCGCCATCGCGCTGGCGCTCCTGGCCCTGCGGGTCCGTGCGGCCTTGCTCATCAGTATCCTCGTCGCCACGATCGTGGCCATCATCCTGCGCTCCGTATTCGGGGATGCCGCGGGTTTCGGGCCAGGTCAGGCGGTCCTGCCCACGCAGTACTTCTTCGACTTCAGCGCCGACAACTTCTCGACCATCGGCGCACCGCTCGGCTTCCTGCTGTCCGTCTGGACGAACCCCGAGCTCGGCTTCGTCACGGTGGCCCTCGTCGTCTTCACGCTCATGCTGTCGGACTTCTTCGACACGATGGGCACGGTCGTCGGGATCAGCGAAGAGGCCGGCTTCCTGGATGAAAACGGCCGCCTGCCAGGCATCCGCAACGTCCTGGTCGTCGACTCGATCGGCGCGGTCGCCGGCGGCGTATTCAGCACGAGCTCGAACACCACCTACATCGAGTCAGCCGCCGGCGTTGCGGAAGGCGGACGGACCGGTTTGACCTCGGTGGTCGTGGGCATCCTGTTCCTCGCGGCCATCCTGATCGCGCCGATCGCGGGCATCGTTCCCGCGCAGGCCACCGCGGCCGCGCTCGTCGTCGTGGGTTACCTGATGTTCCGCAATATCAAGGACATCGAATGGGGCGAGATCGACGATGTCTTCCCCGTCCTCGCGACCCTCATCGTCATGCCTCTCACGTATTCGATCACCGATGGCATCGCCGCCGGGTTCATCTCGTATGTGTTCCTCAAGACGGTCCGAGGGCGGGGGTCCGAAGTGCGGCCGTTGATGTGGTTCGCCGCCATCGCGTTCGTCCTGTATTTCGCGATCCCCTGGCTCCAGATCGTCTTCGAC
>CAZFXH010000049.1:0-3476 GCA_964522905.1 uncultured Anaerolineaceae bacterium | reverse complement strand
AGGAGTTCCTGCTCGGCCTCGGCAGCGGCGCCCAGGTAGGTCTCACCGTCGATCCAGACGCGTCCCCCCGGGGCATCGATGATCCACACCCGGATCGTTGAGCCAAGCTGCGTCGCATACCGACCAGAACTGGCCGCGTCGTACCACAGGTAAGGCAGCGGAGCCCCGGCGCCACAGTCGATGTCTTCGCGGATAGTCGGCACCACGAGCTTGGCAGGGCGCCCGCCCACCGTGACATCCGAAGGTCCGCTGACGACATCGGTGCCGGGGATCGTGGTGATTGCCAATGCGAGATCGTCGGCGGATGGTCCGACTGGCGGAGCCTGGACCTGGGCGCACGGATCGGCGTAGATCCCGTCGGGGGAGTCGGACCAGAAGATGAAGCCCGCCCCGTCTGGTCCCACGTCGCCCCTGTCGATCCCGAACTCGCCGTTGCTCGTCCAACCGGAGGGCACCGTCAGCGTAAACGGAACGCCCGCCATCACGAACGAGTGAGCGCCGGCCGCCAGCTCGCCGGCGGCGGGAACGACCGCCGCAGGCGTGGGCGACGGAGTGGGCGGCTGCGTCGGTGGCGGCGATGGCGATGGCGATGGCGAGGGCAACGGTGAGGGCGAGCGCGCGGGCCTCCGAGCCCTCCGCCGCTCGCGGACAGCATGTAGATGGCCACGACCGCGAGGACCAGCAGGGCGGTGGCCGCGATTGCGATCTTTGCGAAGGCGTGCATGGTTGGGAACCTCCGTGGCGGCCACGAGGTGGCGCGGCGCTGCTGCGTCGCTACTCGAATTGGATCGAGTTGACGATCTGCTGGATCTCCTCCTCGAGTTCGGAGCCGGCGTCCGGTTTTGTTTCGCCTGCGATGAACAGGAGGGCGCCGTCAACATCCACGATCCATACCCAGACCGTGTCGCCCGCCATCGTGTCTGGCCAGAGCGCACCCCAGAGGAACGGGTCCCAGGAATAGAAATATCCAGGGTCGCAGCCGACGTCCTCGAGAACGGTCAGCACCAGGTGCTTCGCGGAGCGCCCGCCCACGATGACGTCTGAAGGCCCCGTGACGAGCTCGGTCCCAGCCGCCGTCAAGACCGCGCCGGCGAGATCCGCGGCCGATGGACCGACGGACGGGCCCAGCAGACGCGCGCACGGATCGGCGGAGACACCTTCGGGGAAGCTGGCCCAGAAGATGATCGCCTCTGCTCCCTGTGGCCCTCGCACGCTCTTGGAGATGTACGGCCTGCCGTGGCTCTCCCATCCGAACGTCGATACATTGAACGAGAGCCGAACGCCCTGCACGGTCACCGAGTACCTTGCATGAGCGGCAATGGTTTCGTCTAGGACGTCCGCGGCCATGGGCGTCGCACTCGGCGACGGACTGGGCTGCGCCGTCGGCGAGGGTGATGGCGAAGGCGAGACGGCTGTGCCGCTCCCCCCGAGCCCACCGCCGGCGGGCAGCAGGTTGATGCTCACGACCGCGACAACCACCACGGCGGCAGCCGCGATCGCGATCTTGACGAAGGTGTTCATGTCGGCGATCCTCGGCGCGGGCCACCAGATGGCTCGGCGCTGCGGAGTCGCGGGGAGCTGGTCGAGCACGGAGGCCAGGACGCGTTCCGGGAGTGCCGTGACGCCCTCCTCCATCCACGACCGAACGACGCGCTTCGTGTCGCGATCGGAGCTCATTGCGCTACCTCTCGCGACGTGGGCCGTGCGTCGGCGTCGAGTGCCGCGCGCAGCCCGCGCATCGCGTGGTGAAGTCGAGATCTGACCGTCCCGATCGGGACGCCGAGGGTGTCGGCGACGCGATCGAGCGGCATGTCGAGGTAGTGGTGCAGCACCACCACCGCGCGATGGTCGATGGAGAGCCTCCGGAAGCCGCGCTCGAGCTGGTCGCGATCGACGACCGCGCTCGAGCCATCCGCCTGCATCGGCTCATCGGAGGGAAGCAGGCGCATGTTCGGCGTCCAGTGGCGTTGCTTTCGGACCTCCGCGTAACAGGCACGCACGAGGAGCCGATACGACCAGGCGTCGAAGCGCGCCGGGTCGCGGAGCTGCGGGAGGTCGCGCCAGATGGCGAGCAGCGCCTGCTGCGTCGCGTCCTCGGCGAGATCGATGTCGCGCAGGATCCTGTGCGCCACCGCATGGAGCCGATCGCCAGCGGCCACGGCGAGGCTCGCGAAGGCCTCTTCGTCACCATGTTGTGCTCGCGTCACGAGATCGGTATCCATGCCTCTTCCGTTCGGGTCGGCCGAGGCTCGGCCGGCCACTCACACGGTATGGGCGCAGCGGTCGAAGCCAGGACTCAATCTTCCATCGTGCCACAAGAAAGCCGGGCGGAGCCTTGCTCCGCCCGGCGTCGCGAGGTGAGGTCAGTCGGCCGGCGCGAAGTAGTGGTCGAGCGCGAAGTTAGCCGCTTCTGTCCCGATCGCGATCGAGGCCTGGTCGGCCGTCCGGAAGTGGAGCCCCGACCAGACGCGAGCGCTGACTGCCTCCGCGTCGAACGTGGCCTTGTCCGCGGAAGAGCGGGTGCCCCAGGTCGGCGACGTGATCGTCAGGTCGACGCTCCCGTAGAGGCGGTCGGCCGCGCTTTGGCCCTGGTGGCGATACGTCAAGGCGCCTCGAAGGTCATCGAGTCGACGATGGCCCGCAGCTCCTCGATGTGCTCAGCTGGAGTCCCGGCGTAGTACGCCAAATCGATGATCGCGAGCTCACCGTTCACGTCCACGATCCAGACCTCGTCGATCTGGCCCGGGTCTTGGTGGTACCGGAAGGGTGTGACGTCGTCGCCGGGCACCCCCCAGCTGCCGAAGCGGCCCTGGTCGCAGTCGCTGAACACCGCGTCGTCCGGAACGTGGAGGGTGATTGCCTTCCCGGCGTAGCCGTCCACCGTGATGTCCACCGGCTCCGAGCCACCTCTCGAGGCCTGGGCCGCCAAAGCGGCGACGAGCTCGTCGACCGTGGTCGCAGGGGTATCGGGCCTGGTCGTGGCCCATTCGCAGGGATCCCCATACACGTACAGGTCGCCGAAGAAGGTGATCATCCCCGCGCCATCCGGTGCATCGGCGTTGTCGTTCTTGACGAGGATTCCGTCACCTGCCTCGCCGTACCAGTCCGGGGCGGGAAGGGTCACCGTGGTCCGCAACGTGGGTGCCCCGCCAAGTAGCTCCCCATCGTTCAGGACGTGCGGGCCCTCGGGGAGAAGGCCAACCGGCGTGCTTGTTGGCGCGGCGACCGACGGTTCCGGCGTTGGGGTTGCTGTTGGCTCAATGCCCGGTCCGCCGACGTTGGTGGGCGAACCGAGGAGCTGGGAACCAATGAGAACGACGGCGACCACGGCAGCTGCCGCGAGGCCGAAGCCGACGATCTTGTTCATGATGGGCGTCCTCCACGGGCCGAAGAAGGCCCGCTGTCGTGTCTGTTCAATGCGGTCACGAACCGCGTCGTAGACCTGGTCGTGCAGCTCTTCCTCGCCTTCGCGGAGG
>CAZFXH010000048.1:0-3397 GCA_964522905.1 uncultured Anaerolineaceae bacterium | reverse complement strand
GCGGCGAGGCCTTCCGCGAGCTTCGCCCCGCCGACACCCCCTGCGAGCTCGACGACCTTCATCCGTCGAGGAGCGCGCCCACCTCGGGCATGCGCTCGATCGTCTCGCGGTCGTACGGCGCCGGCATCCGCACGATGAACGTGCTGAACCCGAGATCGTGGTACGGCCGGAGGATCGCGGCGACCTCGTCCGGTGACCCGGCCACGGCCTGGCCGAACCCATCCGGCTCCACGCCGTTGAAGCGCAGCAGCTCCTCGGTCCGCTCGCGGGCCGCGCCAGCCGAGTCGCGCAAAATGATGTGGAAGCTCGCCGTGCGCTCGATCGTGGCGACGTCGCGGCCGACCTCGGCGCAGTGCCGCTCCAGGGTCTCGAGCGCGTCGCGGACGTCGTCGTACGACCCGGAACTGTTCCAGGCGTCCGCCCGCCGGGCGACCGTCCGTAGCGTCTTCGTTCGCCCGCTGCCGCCGATGAGGATCGGCAGGTGCGGCTGGATCGGTCGGGGCTCACACAAGGCGTCGCGCATCCTGTAGCGCGGCCCGTCGTGATCCACGCGCTCGCCGTCCAGCAGGCGGCGCAACAACATGACCGACTCGTCGAGCCAGTCGAGGCGCTCGCCGGGGCTCTTCCCGAAGTCGATGCCAAAGGCGTCGTGTTCCCGCTCGAACCAGGCGCCGCCGATGCCGAGGACGGCCCGTCCGCCCGACACGTGGTCGAGCGTCGTGGCGAGCTTGGCGGACAGCCCCGGGTTCCGGAACGTGTTCGCGCCGACCATCAGGCCGAGGCGAACGCGTTTGGTGAGCGGCCCGAGTGCCGCCAGCGTCGTCCAGCCCTCGAGGATGGGCTGCTCCCACGGTCCGAAGATCGCCAGGAGGTGGTCCCAGGTCCAGACCGAGTCCCAGTTCGCGCCCTCGGCGGCCAGGGCGGCGTCCCGGAACCCCGGCCAATCCGTTTGCTGCGACCAGAGCTGCAGGCCGAAGCGTGTCGTCATGTCGGTCGATCGTCCGGCTCAGTCGAGGTGGTCGTGGACGGCATCGATGGCGATGCGGAAGCTGACCCGGCGCTGCTTCTCGAACTGGTTGCGCACGAGTCGCTCCGCCTCCCCCGGGTCGTCGGCGTGGTACCGCCGCGCCATCTCCGCGATGTCCGCCTGGGCCGTCGGCTGGTCGTCGATGAGCGTTGCGGTCCCCGTCAGGCCGACCCACCGGTAGCCATCTGCCTGGTCACCCACCGCCAGCGAGACACGCGAGTCGCGCTCGAGGTTGGATGGCCAGCGCCGTCCGACCTTGCTGTTGACGACGATCTCGTCCCCATCGAGCCGGTACCAGATGACGGCCTGACGCGGGCTGCCGTCCGGATCGACCGTGCCGAGGGTCACGAACCGGTCGGCGGCGAGAAAGGTCCGGACTCGCTCCGGGAGCGTGGAGCCGGCCGGGCGCGTCGGGGAAGTCGTGGTGGGTGTCGCCATGACCCCGATGGTACGCGGCCCTGCCGGGTACGTCCCGAGAATCTGATCCGGGAGCGGTCAGTGGGTGGCGCGAGCGCTTCGAGCGGAGGCCCGGGGCGGGTTGACCAGCGCCTGATTCGCCGCCACCCGTGCGACCCGCCGGGCCGCCTGCAGCCGAAGCTTCTCCATGCTCCGTGGCAGGGCCGGCTCCGCGTTTGGCCGTCCGAGAAGGTAGCCCTGCCCAAGGTCCACGCCCAGCGCGGTCACCATGGCGAGATCGGAGCGCCGCTCGAGGCCCTCCGCCAGCAGCCGCGCCCCGATCCGTCGACCGAAGGACACGAATGCCTCTACCAGCGCCTGCTTCGCGTCATCGCGGGCGATCCCGTTGACGATGTCGCGATCGATCTTGATGACGGTCGGCCGGAGCGCGGCGACGAGCGCGAAGCTGGCATAGCCCGCACCCGCGTCGTCGACGGCGAACCCGAAGCCGACCCGCCGGAGTGCTTTGACCGCGCGCTGCAGGCGAAGGACGTCGGCGACCGCCTGCTGCTCCGTGCACTCGAGCGTGACCTTGCGCGGATCGAGCCCCGCTTGGCGGACCATCGCGGCGAATGCCGTGGCCTCGAACCGCGGATCGAGCAGGCTGGCCGGCGTCACGTTGACGGCGACACGCAGGGCGCCCCCGCCGTTCGCGCGGCGGCGCTTGTCGAGAGCGCCGGCGCGCTCGAGGATCTTCGAGACCAGGAAGACGTCGAGCTCGATGGAGCGGTCGGTGTCGATCGCCGCCTGCACGATCGAGGCGATCGATTGGGGCAGCATCGGCATGTTCGGGCGGAACAGGCACTCGTACTCGTGCAGCTCGCCGCTGGCCAGGTCGACGATCGGCTGGAAGGCGACCGTGTGGAGCGTGCGCAGGCTGAAGAAGTAGTCGAGCGTCTTGGTCTGGATGACCTGGGTGGTCTGCGCCATGCCGATCCGATCGGCGAGGCCGGACATCTGGACGGCGGCCGAGAGAGCCATCAGGTAGCGGTCCGCCTCAGGCAGCCCGGGGTCGACCGTGACGAGGCCGTACTCCGGGTCGCGCGCCTCCCGTGCGATCGAGCTCGCGACAAGCTCGGTCAGCTCGCTCGAGGGAGCGATCACGATGGCACCCGAATCGAGCTCGAGCACGCGGGCGTCCGGTACGAACGAACCTAGGCGATGGACGAACCGGACGTCGCGCGACCACAGCAGGCGCTCGTCGACGGGGCGGCGGGGATTGGCGAAGAAGCGCACGCGACTCCCAGTGGGTGACCATTGGCGACGGCGCCACCGATGGCGGCGCCGTGCACGTCATCATGCCCGCAGCGTCGTCTGCCGGGACCCGTGTCGGGGGTCCTGGGGATGCCCGGTACCTTCGTTCGCCGGGACCGGGCATGCACCGATTCCGGCTCGGCCACGCCGGCGTCTCAGTTCAGCCGGGCCTGAGTCAGTCACCGCGATCCGCGACGCATCGCTCCAAGGACGACCCACAGGCCGATGACGATGAGGGCAACCGGCCAGATCTGGCTCCAGCGGATGCGCGGCAGCTCGTACCCGAGCGTGTGCTCGACAAAGAACCACAGCCCGAGTCCCAGGAAGACGAGGCCGAACAGGATCGATGCGGTGCGACCGTGATCGCGGTCCTCGCGCCGCGGGGGTGTGGCCACGGGCGGCGTCGGCGACGCATTCGGTGGGGGCGATGCTGGGGGCGGCTCGGCGGGCGGCACGCGCCCAGACTCCACGGCCTGGGACTCCTCGTCCAGCGTCGCTCCGGGCCAGCCTTGCGTCGGCGATTCCGGCGGCGGCTCGGGGACGGGCATGCGTGTCGTCGGGCTCGGGGTCTCGTCGGTCATGGGCGGCTCCCTCGGGGTGCGGGGTGCGGCGGCCACCATCGTAGCCCCGGCGGCCTAGAATCGGCAGGCCCAGCGACCT
>CAZFXH010000047.1:0-2481 GCA_964522905.1 uncultured Anaerolineaceae bacterium | reverse complement strand
CGTCGCAGCACCGCGGTTCGCGGCAGACCGGCGAGATCCGTCTCGACCTGACACGCCCAGCCGGGCAGGCGCTCGCCGACCAGCGCGGCGATCGCCGCGCCCTGGTCCGCACCGATCTCAAGGAACGCGGCGCCGTCGCCGGTGATGGACGTCGGCAGCGCGTCGAGCAGCCGGGCGATCACCGTCAGCCCGTCGGGCCCTCCATCGAGCGCTTGCGCGGGCTCGAACGTGGTCGGGGTCGGCAGGGAGGCCATCGCATCGGAGCGGACGTACGGAAGGTTCGCGGCGACGACGTCCCACGGCCCCGCAGGCGGAGACGGTGGCAGGAGATCGGCCGTCTCGAACGTCACGCGATCGCCGACGGCGTGCCCCACGGCGTTCTCGCGCGCGAGTTCGAGGGCGTCGACAGAGGTGTCCACGGCTGCGATCGCCACCTCGTCCGCTGGCACGCGCAGGGCGCGCAAGGCGACCGCAAGCGCGATCGCGATGGCACCGCTCCCCGTCCCGACATCGATCACGCGCAGCGGCTCGGCTGTTCCCGCGGCAGCTCGCGCGCCCAGCCGGAACAAGATCTCGGCCATCACGAGGTCGACGACGTGCTCCGTCTCCGGGCGGGGGATGAGCGCCCGCTTGTCGACGGCCAGCGCGATGCCGTGGAACTCCTTGATGCCTCGGATGTAGGCGACGGGCTCCCCGGCCGCGCGACGGTCGAGAGCGGCTCGGAACGACGCTTCGGCATCGGCGCCCACCGGCGCATCGCCGTGTGCCACGACGGCGGTGCGCTCGACGCCGATCGCGTGCGCGAGCAGCAGTTCGGTGTCCAGCCGCGGCGTCTCGAAGCCCAGCGCGCGAAGCCGGTCGACACCCTCGTCGAGGAGCTCACGGGTGGTGGTCATCGCGGAGCGATCAGAGCCGGATCGTGACGGCCAGGTCTCCGACCTTGCGCAGGACTTCCGCACTGGTCGTACCGCGCCAGCGGTGGAAGAGCAGGTCGACCGAGGCGTCGCCCACGCGCAGGTCGGTCAGCGTGACCTTGCCGAGCCAGTCCGGCAGGTGCGGGTGGGACAGCTCCAGCTCGCCCCGGTCGGCGTGTGCCCGCAGCCCGAGCATCGTCTGCAGGAACAGGAACGAGGCGCCCGCCGCCCAGGCCTGCGGCGAGCAGGCGACCGGGTAGGGCACGGGCGTGTGCGAGTCGGTGTCGTCGAAGCCGCAGAAGAGCTCGGGCAGGCGGTAGTCAGCGAACCGTTGAGCGGCTTCCATCATCTGCCCGGCCAGCCGGTTGGAGGCGTCGTCGAAGCCGTAGCGCTTGAACCCGGCCGCGATCAGGGACGTGTCGTGCGGCCAGACCGTCCCGGTGTGGTACCCGATCGGGTTGTAGCCCGGTTGCCC
This sequence comes from uncultured Anaerolineaceae bacterium, assembly GCA_964522905.1. Classification (GTDB taxonomy): domain Bacteria; phylum Chloroflexota; class Limnocylindria; order Limnocylindrales; family CSP1-4; genus SPCO01. The sequence goes on along the minus strand of CAZFXH010000047.1, from coordinate 1,092 downwards.
CGCGGCGAACGTACGGACGCCCCAACCAGAGAACATCGAGGGCCGGAGCAGCTGATCGACCACGTCGCGTGCCCGCTCCGGCGCCACGATGCCCGACCACAGGCACTGCCCGGCATTGCTGGCGATCGCATCGAACTGGCGCTTGTCGCCATCGAGCGCCATCGCGTAGTAGCGCTGGTCCTCGACCCAGAATGCGGCTTCGAAGCGGGCGGCCAGCGCCTCGGCCTCGGAATCGAGCCTCTCCGCCAGCTCGGTCTCGCCGCGCACCCGCGCGAGCTGCGCCAAGCGCCGCTTGGCGTCGAACACGTAGCCCTGGACCTCGGCCAGGGCGATCGGCGCGTGGGCCGCAGCCCCCGTCCGGTCCCGGATCGCGTCGCTGGAGTCCTTCCAGCCCTGGTTCAGCAGTCCACGTGCGGAGCGCCGCTCGTACTCGACGAACCCGTCCCCGTCGAGGTCGCCGTACCTGTCGATCCAGTCGAGCGCGGCCATGGCGTTGGGCCACAGGCGATCGACGAGCGCGCGATCGCCGGTCCAGTCGAAGGTGGCGCCCAGGAGGATGAGCCACAACGGCGTTGCATCGACCGACCCGTAGTAGGGCGTATGGGGCAGCTCGCCGGTCCGGGCCAGCTCGCCGGTCCGCAGCTCGTGGAGGATCTTGCCTGGCTCTGCGTCCCGCCACGGATCGTCCTCGGTGGCCTGGTAGGCCGCCAGCACGTCAAGGGTCTCCACCGCGATCTGCGGGCGAAAGGCCAGGGACTGGAGCGCCGTGATCAGCGCATCCCGTCCGAACAGCGTCGCGAACCACGGCACCCCGGCCGCGATGTATCGCTCATCTGGGCCCGGCCCTTCGTTGATGAGCAGGCGCAGGTCCGACACGGACCGCTTCAGCACGAGGTTGAACAGCTCGTGGTCGCTGACGACCGACGTCGTGCCGCGCTCCCACGCGTGGTAGGCCGCGGCGCCATCGTCGCCCGAGACGCGCGGGGCGGGCGGGAAGAGGACGTCCAACTCCCGGCGGCCGGTGGCTTCGTCGCGGTTCGCCGCCGGCGCCTCGCGCTGGGATGACCAGACGGTCCAGCACACCTCGCGGAC
>CAZFXH010000046.1:0-10752 GCA_964522905.1 uncultured Anaerolineaceae bacterium | reverse complement strand
TGGCCGATCCTCCTGTTGCCGTGTCGGCCGCCGGGTCCACGATCCGCGCCGCGGACGGCCACGAGTACCTGGACGCGGCCGGCGGGGCGATCGTCGTGAACGTCGGCCACGGGCGGGACGAGATCGCGGCCGCGATGGCGGAGCAGGCCGGCCGGCTCGCGTACGCGCACGGGAGCGTGTTCACGACCGAACCGCTCGAGGCGTACGCCGTCGAGGTGGCCGCCGTCCTGCCGGTCGACGACTCCGCGATCTATCCGGTGTCGGGAGGATCGGAGGCGATCGAGACGGCGCTCAAGCTGGCCCGTGCCTACCATCTCGCCCGTGGCGAGCCAGAGCGAGAGATCCTGGTCGCGCGGCACGGCAGCTATCACGGCAACACGCTCGGCGCCCTGGACCTCTCGGGTCGGCCGCCCCTGCGCCGGCCCTACGAGCCGTGGCTCGGTCGGGTTCGGCACGTCTCATCGGCGTATCCCTACCGGGTCGGCGACCCGGGCGCCCACGCCCTCGGCGACGCGGACGCGCTGGCGGACGAGCTGGATCGAACGTTCACCGACCTCGGGCCTGGCCGCGTAGCCGCATTCGTCGCCGAGCCGATCGTCGGGGCGACGCTCGGCGCCGTCGCGCCACCCGACGGCTACTGGCCGCTCGTCGCCGAGGTGTGCGCGCGGCACGGGGTCCTCCTCATCGCGGACGAGGTGATGACCGGCTTCGGGCGCACGGGACGCTGGTTCGGGCTGGATCACTGGGGCGTGCGGCCCGACATCCTGGTCGCGGCCAAGGGCGTCACATCAGGCTACTGGCCGTTCGGGTTCGCCGCGGCGTCCGGCGCGGTGCACGCGACGGTCACGGGGCCGGGCGCGGGGTTCGTGCACGGCTTCACGTTCTCCCACGCTCCGGTCGGGGCGGCGGTCGCGCGAGCGGTCCTGAACATCCTGCGGGACGAGCGCCTGGTCGAGGCCAGCGCGCAGAAGGGCGAGCGGCTCCTCGGCCTGCTGCGCGATCGCCTCGCCGGCCACATCGCAGTGGGGGACATCCGCGGACGCGGCCTGATGGTCGGGCTGGAGCTCGTCGCGGAGCGCGAGACCCGTCGACCGTTCCCGCGTGTCGCCCGCGTCACGGAGGCGGTCGTCCTGGCCGCGCGACGGCGCGGGGTGCTCGTCTACTCGGGTACCGGGAATGCAGATGGCATCGACGGCGACACGATCCTGCTCGGGCCACCGTTCATCGTCACCGACGACGAGCTGGTGCGGATCGCCGACATCCTCGCCGAGGCCGTGACCGAGGCGGTCGATGGCTCGATCATGGACGGCTCCCACGACGTGGCCTCTGTGCCAGCGATCTGACCTCAGCGACGACCTCGGAACGCGCCGCCGAACACGAGGACGGCCCCCAGCGCGAGGAGCGCCACCGGAACGACCAGTCCGCCCACCTGGGGCGAGAGCATGTTGACGCCACCCAGCAGCGCGAGTAGCCCACCGAACCATGCCTGCCATCCGAGCCCGCCACCGGACGCCGCACGGACCGCGGCGATGAACAGGAACGCGACCCCGAAGCAGAACGTTCCCAGGCCCTCGAGGGCGACGCCCGCATCGGTGAGAACGCCCGGGACGGCCAGCGCGGTGATGATCGCCCCGGCGTACAGCGAGCCCGTCCCCCGGTCGACCGCCCACTTGATGAGGAACGCGATCCCCACGGCGAGCACCACCAACGACCCCAGCGATCGGGCCTCCGGAAACAGCTCGCGCGCGAGCAGCAGCCCGCCGAACACCAGCAGGAATACGCCGATCCACGGAAGGCCGGGCCGGCGCGCCTGGTCCGGCCCCCACTCCCAGGCGTAGGCGCGACCGCCACCCGCGCCCGGAGCGCGTCCGCCGCTGTCCGGCGGCAGGCGCGTGACGTTCGGATCCTGTCCGCTGTCCATCGAGTCCCAGCCTACCCGGCCGGCGTCGCCGATGCGGCCGGCGTGGTGGGCGTCGGGACATCGTCCTCGACATGGCTGAATCCCAGCCGGTCGGCCAGGCGGCCCAACGGCCCTGGTGCCCACCAGTTCCAGCGGCCCATGAGCCGCATCGTCGCCGGGACCAGGAGCACGCGCACGATGGTCGCGTCGATGAGGACCGCGAGCGCCATGCCGACGCCGATGCTCTTGATCGTGATCGAGTCCGCCAGCGCGAACGCCGAGAACACCGTGACCATGATCAGGGCTGCACCGGTGATGACGCCGGCGGTCTTGGCCAGACCCTCGGCCACGGACGCGGTGTTGTCGCCGGTCCGCCGGTATGCCTCCTGGATCCGCGAGAGCAGCAGGACCTCGTAGTCCATCGAGAGGCCGAACAGGACACTGAACATGATGATCGGGTTGCCGGCGATGGTGAACCCGGGCGACTCGAAGTCCAGGATGTCGGCGAAGTTGCCGTCCTGGAAGATGAACACCAGGGCCCCGAACGACGCGGTGATCGACAGCAGCGTCATGATCACGGCCTTGATCGGGATGACGACCGAGCCGAACAGCAGGAACAGGATCAAGGCGCTCGCGCCGAGCGTCAGGGCGATCGCCCACGGGATCGTGTCCGACTGGCTGGTCATGAAGTCGCGTCCATCGGCCGCCAGCCCGCCGACCTGGGTCTCGACGCCGTCGACCGCCACGGCGCGCACGTGCGGCACAACCTCGGTGCCCGCCGGGCTCAGGGGAGCGAGCGGGCTGATGGCGTCGAGCCGGACGGTCGAGCCCCGGAGGTAGGCATCCTCGAGCCGCCTCAGGCCGGCGGCGAGCTCGGCAGGGAGCTGGTCGCGTGGCGCGCTGAACAGGTCCGAGATCCCGGCCGCGTCGAGGTCGGCGCCGCTCGCGGGGTCCTTGAGGCCGACGAACGGCCCCTCGACCCGATCGATGTCAGGCACCGCATCGATGGCGGTGCCGAGGTCCAGGATCCGCTGGACGTTGGTCTCGTCCGTGGGGGAGCCATCGACCGTCGCAAGGACGACGATCGGGGAGGTCTCACCGGCACGGAAGTCGTTCGACAATGCGACCGCCGCCTCTCGGCTCTCGATGCCTGGGGGCAGCACCGACGCATCGGGGATGCCCTGGCTGAGGCGCAGGAAGGGCGTGCCGAGGAGAAGCAGGAACGCGAGGGTCGGCACAAGGACCATGAAGGGACGGGCCATGACCGCGCGCGCCATGCGCTCCCAGCGCGACTCGCGGGCGCGGACCGATGCCTCGCCGACGGGCCGGCCGATCGCCCGCCGGATCCGATCCAGGAGCCCGGCCACGCTGAGCGAGTTCACCCGCGGACCGAGCATGCCCAGGACCGCGGGGAGGAACGTGAGTGCAAAGAAGACGGATGCGGCCACGGTGAGAGCCCCGCCGATGCCGAACGAACGAAGAGCGGTCGGTTCGAACAGCAGGAGCCCCGACAGGCCGACCGCGACCGCGAGCCCGGAGAAGGTCACCGCCTTGCCGCTCGTGCCGACGGTGATCTCGACGGCCGTCGCGACGTCCCGGCCCTTTCGCAGTTCCTCGCGGAAGCGGCTGACCATGAACAACGAGTAGTCGATGGCGAGGGCCAGGCCGAGCATGGTCGCGACGTTCTGGACGTAGATCGACAGCTCCGTCACCTGGGCCGCCAGGTAGACCCCGCCTAGCGTCGTGGGGATCGCCAGCGCGGCGACGACCAGGGGCAGGCCCGCCGCGATGAGCGACGCGAAAACGAGGATGAGGATGAGCGCCGCGAACGGCAATGAAACGGTCTCCGCCTGGACGAGCTCCTTCTCCGACTGCTCGGCCTGGTCCTGCGTCGCGGGTGCCACGCCCGTCAAGAGGAGCGTCAGGTCGGGCGGCTGGTCGATGAGGGTGCGCAGCTCGTGCATCTCGTCGACCGCGGCTTCGTCGGTGATGGCGAGGCGCACGACGACGTAAGCGGCTGTCCCATCCGTGCTGACGAAACGATCGTCGCGCGTCTCCGCCCAGCCGACGACGTCATCGACCCGTTCGTCGGCGGCGAGGCGGTCGAGGGAGTCGGAGATCGCGGTCTGGAACTCCGTCGACCGGGCATCATCACCGGGCGTTCCGCGGAACAGCGCCACGATGGAGCCCCCGCCGGCACCGAACTCGTCCCCGAGCCGCTGGGTGACGGCCGCGGATTCCGAATCCGGGTCGATCCAGCCCCCGGCGCTCAATGCCCCGGTCACCTGGGACGCGAGCGGCAGGGAGAGGACCGCCAGGACCACCGCGACGATGGCGATGAGACGGCGGAAGCGGTAGACGAAGGCTCCCCAGCGAGAAAACATCGTGACGGGTCTCCAGGGTCGTGTTCCGGGCCGAGTCGAGGACGCAGGAAACATAGAGAATGAACATTCCCCTTGTCAACCCAAGATCGTTGAACCGTGCGCAGAATTGCGGTACAGTCCAGAGAGCAGCCGTTCCCCAAAGGAGTCGTTTCGCCCGTGCCGCGCATCTCCGCCGCCCACGAACAGCAGGTCCGCGAGCGCATCATCCGCGCCGCGGTCGAGGTCTTCGCCGAGAAGGGATATCACCGCGCGACGATCGCGGACGTCGTGCGGCGATCCGGGCTGTCCGTGGGGGCGATCTACACGCACTTCAAGGGCAAGGACGCGCTCTTCCTCCAGAGCTGCGACCTGATCTCCGGGCAGGGACTCGATGAGCTCGCGGTCCGCCTCTCGCCGTTGACGTTGACGGCCGACAAGCTCTTGACCGCGGCGGCCTACTACGTCGAGACGATCGACCAGTTCGAGGATGCCCCGGGGCAGGTCGGCCTGGTCCGGGCCTGGGCCGATGCCCCCGATGAGCCAGACGTCCGCGAGATGCTCGCCCGGCGCCGAGAGCAGCTGGTCGGTGCGGCGCTGATGCTCCTCCACGAGGGCGTCGCCCGCGGCGAGCTCCCGTCCTGGCTGGATGTCGACGGTTTCGCGCGCGGCTTCCTCGGCCTGCTGGACGGGCTGCTGCTCCAGCGCATCGAGGCCGGCGACGGCTACCGGCCCGAGGAATCCCTGCGCCGGGCGCGAGCCGTGCTCGACGTCCTGCTTGCCGCCGCGCAGGTCGAGCGGCCGACGGCCGCGACGGCGTAGCATCGCGGGCCATGGCCCACGTCCAGACGGTCCTCGGGGCGATCGATCCCGCCGAGCTCGGGTTCGCGCTGCCGCACGAGCACACGCAGATCACGCTGTGGCAGATCCCCGGCCGCTGGGATTACTGGCAGCTCACGCGCGATGAGCCCCTGATCCTCGAGGAGCTGGCGGCGTACCGAGCCACCGGCGGCAGCGGGCTCGTGGACCTGACGCTGCCTGGGATCGGGCGCGATCCGCACTGGCTTGCGGGCATCGCCCGGGCCAGCGGGCTGCATGTCGTCATGGGCTGCGGTTGGTATCGCGGCGCGTACTACCCGGCGGAGGCGAGGATCGACCGGCGGTCGGTCGATGACCTCGCCGACGAGCTGGTCGCGGAGGCGACCGAGGGGGTCGGCGACACCGGTGTCCGTCCCGGGATCATCGGGGAGATCGGCACGGACAAGCCGTGGGTCTCAGCCCAGGAAGAGCGCGTGCATCGCGCGGCGGCCCGTGCCGCCCGGCGGACGGGCATGTCGATCACCACGCACGGCGTGCTCTCGCCGGTCGGGCTGGACCAGCTCCGGATCTTCGAGGAGGAGGGCGCCGACCCGACCCGGGTGATCATCGGCCACGCTGACTCGTACCCGGCCCTCGACCACCATCTCGCGATCGTCGAGCGCGGCGCGAGCGTCGAATTCGATTTCCTCGGGATGTCGTTCACCCCGACCGAACGGCATGGAGAGGGCAGGGCCGTCGACCTGCTCCGGGAGCTGCTGTCGCGCGGCCACGTCGAGCGAGTCCTGCTCTCCCAGGATGTCTGCCACGACTCGCAGCTCACCCGCTACGACGGCAACGGCTACACGTATCTCGCGCGGTCGTTCCTGCCACGGCTTCGCGAGGCGGGTGTGAGCCAGGCAGAGATCGAGCAGATGACCGTCGCCAACCCGCGGCGCCTGCTCACGGTCGAATAGCGCGGGCGTCCAGCCATCGTCGAAGCTTCCCGCTCGGAGGGGAGCCTCCATCGCTGCGCGTGCGCCCGGTGCGCCTATCGTCGAACGGAAGCCTGCCCAGCCGCAATCCGTGCATCACTCGCACGTCGCGAGGAACGAGACCCCCGATTCCGGCGTCGCGCGCGTGATTCCGGTGGTTCGGTCGCTGATACGAGCGTGCGGTGCACGAACGGTCTCGGCGGGGTCGCTGCCGTGCACGAACGGTCTCGGCGGGGTCGCTGCGGGGGCGGGTCGCTGCGGTGGATGGCCAACGGATCCGGCGGTCAGCCCTCGAGGGTCGCGTCCACGCTCAGCTCGACATTGCCCTTGAGGGCCTGGCTGATCGGGCAGCCGTCCTTGGCCGCCTCCGCGGCGGCGATGAAGTCCTCGGCCGACATGCCTGGGACGACGCCGCGCACCGTGAGGGCACTCGACACCACGCGCCAGCCGGCCTCCAGCTTGTCGAAGGTCACGTCGGCGGACACATCCAGCCGATCTGGCGGCGTGCCGGCTCGGCCGAGTGCGCCGGAGAATGCCATCGCAAAGCAGGAGGCGTGAGCGGCCGCGACCAGTTCCTCAGGGCTCGTCTTGCCGTCGGACGACTCGGTCCGGGCGGCCCAGTTGACCGGAAGCGATTCGAAGGCGCCGCTCGATCTGGCACTGACCGTGCCGCTGCCGGATGCCAGATCACCGGACCACACGACCTCGGCGCGACGGATGGCGGACATGGCGACTCCTCGTCTGCGATGTGGCTCGGATGACGACATCGTCCCACATCGGCGACCGGCTCGACCACGGCACGGACGTGACCGGTGCGGAGGGTAGGGGTCGGGAGCGGTCCGTAAGTCATGGGTGCACTCCGGACCATGACCATCCTCCCCGCACCGGTGGAACGAGTGGCCCGTATCGGCGGAGCCACGCGGCAACGACAGTCGGGGCATGCGATCACCTGCCCGCCGCTTCAGTCCACTGGCCCTCGCCTTCCTCCTCGTCGCCGGTCTCGCGCCGGCCACCACTGCTGCCGACGCCGCGCCGTCCGGCGCCGAGATCTCGGCCGCCGAGAACTCCGTCCTGACCCTCACGAATCGCCGCCGAGCCGCCGCCGGCCTGGTGACGCTGCGTTGGGACAGCCGGCTGGCCGACCTGGCGGGCGACCGTGCGGCATACATGGCCAAGACGGGCAACTTCAGCCATACCCAGTCCAACGGAACCGACGTCTTCGACATGATCCAGGCTGCCGACATCACGTGGTACGGCGCCGGCGAGATCATCGCCTGGAATACCGCCGCTGCCCTCGACTACTCCGCGTCCTTCGCGGTCCAGGGCTGGATGGGCTCGCCCAGCCACAAGGCGATCGTGATGTCGAAGGGATACAACTACGTCGGCTTCGGACTCGCGATCTCGGACTCGGGCAAGCGCTACTGGGCGGGCGTCTACATGAAGGGTCCCGATCGCACGGGCGCATGGTCGAAGATCGTCGGCACCGCGAAGCGCAACCTCAGCAGCACCGACGTCCGCGTCTGGGTCAAGTGGGCGGGCAACGACACCCGGCTCCAGGTCCTGACCTCCGGCTTGCGCTACTACAAGATCCAGGCCCGCCGCAACGGCAGCACGTGGAGCAGCTACCCGGTCACGACCAAGATCTCCATGATCAAGATCTGGCGCCGGAACAGCACCTACGACGTCCGGGTCCGCGCCCGAGACAAGGCCGGCAACTGGGGCTCCTGGCGCATGGTCACGATCAAGACCTAGCGTTCCCCGCGATCGCATCACGAGCCCCTCCGAGACCGACTCGCGAGGGGTTCGTTGCTGTCCGGACCAGCCGTCACGTGGACGCAACCCGACACCGGCGACGGCGGGCGGGGCCGAAAGGCGTCCGGGCGTACCCTGACCCTCCACACCCCAGAGCAGGAGGGCGAGCGATGCCTGATCTTCACCTGAGAGAGCGGCTCCCTGAGCTGAAGCTCCCCGAGATGTCCCGCGACGACATCGCCAAGGCCCTTGGCGAGGCCCGCAAGGAGCTCGGCGAGGTTCGCAAGGATCTCAACGAGTTCCGACGAGAGCTCGAGGTCCCGCGGATGGACCTGTCCAAGGTCGACCCGTCCAAGTTCGAGATGCCGGACATCGATGTCGGCAAGGAGTTCCGGGACGCCAAGAAGGACCTTCGTGACGCGCGCAAGATGATGGCCAAGAACGCCCGGTCCGCGGCACAGGACGCCGGTTTGGTGAAGCGGCCTTCCCGCATCCCGTTCGTGATCGCGGGTGCCATCACCCTGGGTCTCGTCGGGTGGGCGCTCGCGAACTCACCGAGCATCAAGGCCCGCCTTCGGATGGCCGCTCAGCAGCTGCAGGACAAGATGTCCGAGCGGCGCGCGGCGTGGGACGAGGAAGAGCCACACGCCTTCGACGCGGCGGTCGCCGTGCCGGTCGAGCCGTCCGCCTACGCCGACGCGACGAGCGACAATAACAGCCCGTTCGCCGAGCCCCCGACCGACACGCCCGACGGATTCGGCAAGACCAACGGCAAGCGAACCAGCACGAGCACGAGCGACGAGCCTGCGCTTACCTGATCGCGGCCGGCCCTCCGAGCCACCGTATCCGACCACACCGCCCCGGATCGCCGGGGCGGTGTCTTCGTGTGCTGTCGAACCGCGGCGATGGCCATCGTTGACGCTTCGAGGCGTAATCCCGATAATCTAGGTCGGAATTACCGACAGGCTGGAACGCCGTCCCGCGGCGCCGCGCGCCGCTCCGGACGAGGACCGAGGAACGCATGACCGCAACCCGCGAGATCGTCACCGACCAACGCGACCAGTTCGCGTTCCACGACGACATCGCATACCTGCGCGAGACCAAGCGTGGTTTGACGCGCGCCACGGTCGAGGAGATCAGCGGGTTCAAGGAAGAGCCGGACTGGATGCTCCAGTTCCGCCTGCGCGCCTACGAGCACTTCCTGAAGCGGCCGATGCCGACCTGGACCGACGGCCTCGACAAGATCGACTTCGACAAGATCGTCTACTACCGCAAGCCGTCCGAGCGCGAAGAGAAGTCGTGGGACGACGTCCCCGAGCAGATCAAGGCGACCTTCGAGAAGCTCGGCATCCCGGAGGCGGAGCGCAAGTTCCTTGCCGGCGTCGGCGCGCAGTACGACTCGGAGGTCGTGTACCACAGCGTCCGCGAGGAGCTGACCAAGATCGGCGTCGTGTTCATGGGCACCGACCAGGCGCTCAAGGAATACCCGGACATCTTCAAGAAGTACTTCGGCACGATCGTCCCACCGGAGGACAACAAGTTCGCGGCGCTCAACAGCGCGGTGTGGTCGGGTGGTTCCTTCGTGTACGTCCCCAAGGGCGTCGAGGTCCCGCTCCCGCTGCAGGCCTACTTCCGCATCAACGGCGAGAACACCGGGCAGTTCGAGCGCACGCTGATCGTCGTCGACGAGGGCGCCAAGGTCCACTACATCGAGGGCTGCACCGCGCCGATCTACGCCACGGACTCGCTCCACGCCGCCGTCGTCGAGGTCGTCGCCCTGCCGGGCTCCAAGGTCCGCTACACGACCATCCAGAACTGGTCGAACGACGTCTACAACCTCGTGACCAAGCGCGCCCATGCGCATGAGAACTCGACGGTCGAATGGATCGACGCGAACACGGGCTCGCGCAAGACCGTGAAGTTCCCAGCCATCTACCTGCGTGGTGAGGGCGCGACCGCCGACATCATCTCGGTGGCCGTCGCCGGCAAGGGACAGCACCAGGACACAGGCGCCAAGGCCATCCACCTCGCCCCGAACACGCGATCGCGGATCGTCAGCAAGTCGGTCTCCAAGGACGGCGGCCGGGCGACATACCGCGGCCATCTCAAGGTCGCGCCGGGTGCCACCAACGTCGTTGCCAGCGTGCGCTGCGACGCCCTGATGCTCGACGACCAGAGTCGCAGCGACACCTACCCGTACATCGACATCCAGGAAGACGACACGACGATGAGCCACGAGGCGACCGTCGGAAAGGTCTCGGCCGACCAGGTCTTCTACCTGATGGCGCGCGGGCTTACCGAAAACGAGGCGACCAACCTCATCGTCCAGGGTTTCCTCGAGGTGTTCACGAAGGAACTGCCGATGGAATACGCCATCGAGTTCAACCGCCTCGTGAAGTTGGAGATGGAGGGGTCGCTCGGATGACGGCCCCGGCCTCACGACCGAGGCCGGCGCGTCGGGCCCTCGATGAGCTCTCGCTGCCGGTCGACGAGAGCGCACTGGATGCCGTTCTCGCCGACTCGTCCGACTGGCTGGCCGCCGATCGGCGTGCCGCCTTCGCGACCTGGGAGGCGCTTCCGGGCGAATCGAATCTCCTGTACACGCCGTACATCGACCTGCGCGCTGCGCGCCTCGAGGGGGCAGAGTTCCTGACCGATCACGCCGCGGAACGAGGTGTGGGTACGCTCCCGGACGACGCCGACGGGCTCATCGAGATCACGGAGGGTCGCGTCACCACGGTCGAGGTGTCGGAGGCTGCCCACGAGGCGGGGGTCGCGATCCGTTCGCTGCTCGCCGACGTCGAGGCCATCCGAGACCTGATCGAAGGCGGTCCTTCGCTCCCGATCACCGACAAATTCGCCCAGGTCACCCGCGCCCTCTGGTCGCAGGGTGTGTTCGTCGACGTGCCGGCCGGCGTCCGGCTCCAGAAGCCGGTCGTCATCCGCTGGG
>CAZFXH010000045.1:0-7217 GCA_964522905.1 uncultured Anaerolineaceae bacterium | reverse complement strand
GCGTCCCGGAGGTCGTCCGGGGTCAGCGCCTTGACCGTCGCGTTCGTGCCGACCGGCATGAACTGGGGCGTCTCGACCTGCCCGTGCGGCAGCGTGAGCCGACCTGCCCTGGCCCGGGTCGATCCGTCTGGGGGCGGCGCGACCTCGACCTCGTATCGAGCCACGCGGCCGTTGAAGACCGTCGGCGCGTCAGTCAATCCCGGCTCGATCCGTCATCCCACAGGCCGACCATGTCCGGGTCCGAGCGGCGTGGCGGCGGGATTTCGTACCCGAGCCCCGACAGGTGGGCGCGGCCGAGGTCGGTCGCGATGCGGCCCTGCGGCGTCCGGTCGATGAACCCGAGGCGCAGCAGGAACGGCTCGTGGACGTCCTCGATCGTGTCCGTCTCCTCCGAGAGGACGGCGGCCAGCGCCGCGACCCCGACCGGCCCGGAGGCGAACTTCTGGACGATGGCAGCCAGCAGCTTGCGGTCCGCCGAGTCGAGCCCCTCGTCGTCGATCTCCATCATCCGCATCGCCGAGCGCGCGGTCGCCTCGTCCACCCGGCCGTCGCCGTGGACCTCGGCGTTGTCGCGGACCCGCTTCAGCAGGCGGTTGACGATGCGGGGCGTGCCCCGCCCGCGTCGGGCGATGGCCTGCACCGCGGCCGCGTCGATCGTGACTCCCAGGATCTCGGCCGAGCGCTCGACGATCGAGGCCAGCTCGCTGTCCGAGTAGAAGTCGAGCCGGTAGGTCGCCCCGAACCGATCACGCAACGGCGAGCTGATGCGGCCCGCCCGGGTCGTGGCCCCCACGATCGTGAAGGGCTTGAGGCTGAGCCGCAGTGACCGGGCACTCGGCCCCTTGCCGATCATCACGTCGAGGGCGTAATCCTCCATCGCCGGGTAGAGGATCTCCTCGACCGCGCGGTTGAGCCGGTGGACCTCGTCGATGAACAGCACGTCCCGTTCGTCGAGCGACGTCAGGATCGCGGCGAGGTCGCCGGCCCGCTCGATCGCGGGGCCCGACGTGTACCGGACGTTGACCCCGAGCTCGCGCGCGACGATCGTCGCGAGCGTCGTCTTGCCGAGACCCGGCGGGCCGTACAGCAGGATATGGTCGGCCGCCTCTCCCCTGCCCTTCGCCGCCTGCAGTAGCACCGACAGGTTGGCCTTGACCTCCTGCTGGCCGATGTATTCGGCGAGCGACCGGGGCCGTAGCGAACCCTCGACGACGAGGTCTTCCTCGTCCTCGATGTCGCCGGAAAGGATCCGGGAAACGTCGTCGACCATCGCGCGTGATGGTAGCACAGGACGTGACCATTTCGCACGGATGTTCGAACGTCCGGAAAGGCCACCACGCGACTAGGCATTCGGGCTACCATGCCGCCCATGCGCCTCTCGCGCCGCTCCGAATACGGCCTCCGCGCGCTGATCGACCTTGTCCGACACGACGGCTCAGGGCCCGTCGCGCTGGCCGCCCTGGCGCAACGCAACAACCTGCCGACGAAGTTCCTCGAACAGATCATGGCCACCCTCAAGCACGGCGGGGTCGTGCGGACGACCCTCGGGTCGCATGGCGGGTACGAGATGGCCGCTGATGCGTCGGCCGTCGCGATCGGGCGGGTCGTGCGGTTGCTTGACGGGGCCCTGGCGCCACTCCCCTGTGTCTCGTTGCGCTACTACGGCAGCTGTTCCTGCCCGGACGAAGCGACCTGCCCGCTCCGTGACGTCATGATCGACGTCCGCGACGCGATGCTCGAGATCCTCGACAAGGAGACGCTGGCCGAGCTGGCCGCCCGCGAGGGTCGGGCGTCGATCGACCCGAACGGCCGGCACGGAGACGCGCTGGCAGGGCGGCGGCCGTAGGTCGCGACGGTCGTCCGGTCCACCGGTCTGGATGCCACCCCACCCGACTAAAGCCCTCCCCATCCCCAATCGCCCGAAAATGAATAGTCCACGCCCACCGAGTTCGGTCAAACACTGGATGTCATGGCGTCCGGGCGGTCCTAGCGTGTCGGCCACGACCTCGGCTTGGGGTCGAAGCGAAGGGGAGTCCGCCATGTTCATGCATCCGATCACCCACCTCGCGATCCTCGACTGGGAACGCGAGTACGGCATGAAGCAGCGCGCACTGGAGCGCGCCGCCCGCGACGGCGCCCAGCAACCTGGTCTCGCCCGCGGCGGCATCTCCAGCTTCGCCCGGTTCCTGCGGCGCGCCGCTGCAGCGATCAATCTCCGTCCCGGCAGCGCCGGGCAGACATCCCTCACCGGTTCGACCGGGATCTGATCCCGGTCGCTCACCTCCGCACTGGGGGGAAACGGGCAGGGCCTATCATCCCCGCGATGGTTCGGCGCCTGTCCAGCTCGGTCTTCGTCGGCCGTTCGGATGAGCTGAGAACGCTCCTCTCGACGGCCGGCGCTGCCGCGTCCGGCGAGACGTGGTTCGCGCTCGTCGGCGGCGAAGCCGGCGTCGGCAAGACCCGCCTCGTGAGCGAGATCGCGGCCCGGCTTCGCGAACGCGATTGGCTCGTCCTCGAGGGAGGATCCGTCGCCCTGGGCGACGAGGGCCTCCCATTCGGCCCGATCGTGGAGGCGTTGCGTGCCCTCGTCCGCGAGGTCGACTCGGACCGGATCGCGGCGGCGGCCGGGCCAAGCCTGCCCGAACTCGCGCGACTCGTCCCGGAACTGTCCGACGGCGCCGGCGAGGAGCCGCTACCCGCGAGCCAGGCACAGTGGCTCCAGGCCCGCATCTTCGGCGGTGTCCTGCGCCTGCTCGGCCAGCTCGGCGAGACCACGCCGGTGTTGCTCGTGATCGAGGACCTGCACTGGGCGGACCGCTCGACACGCGACCTCCTCGGTTTCCTGGCGCGCAACCGACGCGACGAGCGCCTGTTCATCGTCGGGACATTCCGCTCCGACGAGCTCCACCGAGGCCACCCCCTCTCCACGTGGCTGGCCGAGGCAGAACGGCTGCTTCGCGTGGAGCGCATCGACCTCGCGCGTTTCGACCGCCCAGAGCTCGTCGCGCTGCTCACGGCGATCGCCGGCACGCCACCGACGAGCGCGACCGTGGAGTCGATCGCCCGACGCTCGGACGGGAACGCGTTCTTCGCCGAAGAGCTCGTGGCCGCCGTCGACGACACCGGGGAACGCCGGGGACACCTCCCCAAGACGCTGCGTGGCGTCCTGCTGGTCCGCCTCGCTGCTACATCGGAGACGGCACGACGCATCGTCGAGGTCGCGGCCGTAGCCGGTCGGCAAGTCGAACACGATGTCCTCGCTGGCGTGTGCGGCCTGACCGACATCGAGATGCGGACCGGGTTACGCGAGGTCGTCGACGCGCAGATCCTCGTCGTCGGCCAGGAAGCGCCCGCAGAGCGCTATCGATTCCGACACGCCCTCGTGCAGGAGGCCGCCTACGACGAATTGTTGCCGTCGGAACGACGAGTGCTGCACGCCGATTACGCCCGTGCGATCGGAGCCCGCCCAGCGGGTGGCGGCGCGGCCGCGGCGAACCGGCTGGTAGAGCTCGCCCACCACTGGACGGCAGCCCAGGTCCAGAAGCCGGCACTCGCTGCGACGATCGCAGCCGGGGACGCCTCGCGCGCCGTGTACGCCTACGCGGAGGCCGGCCGTCAGTACGAGCGCGCCATCGAGCTGTGGGATGCCGTCCCCGCCGACGACCGACCGACCGACCGGCAGCTCGCCGACCTCTACGACGCGGCGAGTGCGACGGCGGCGCTCGTCGGGGATGCCTCGCGGGCCGTCGACCTCGCCCGGCGGGCGATCGAGCTCGTCGACGGCGCCAGCAGCCCCGAGGATCACCGCGAGCGGAGTGCGCAGGCACGGGAGCGGTACGGCGATGCCGCGTGGCTGGCGGGCGACACGGCGACATCGATCCGGCTCCTCGAGGAAGCGGTGGCGCTGCTCGAGGGGACCGCGCCGTCGATCGGCCAGGCGCGCGTCCTCGCCGGGCTCGCCGCCAACCTCATGCTGGCCGGACGCTGCGCCGAATCGGTGCCGTTCGCCGAACGCGCCATCGACAGCGCCCGGGCGATCGGCGACCCGGGCATCGAATCGCGCGCGCTGAACGTGCTGGGCGTCGATCGGGCCGCCCTTGGCAACATCGGCGCCGGCATCGACCTGCTGCGCCGATCGCTGGTCATCGTCAGTCCCGCGGACGGTCCCACGGCGATCCCCCGGGCGTACGCCAACCTCGGGACCGTCCTCGAGATGGGTGGCTTCGTCGAAGAGGCGCTCCAGGTCTGCCTCGACGGCACCGAAAGCATCCGTCGCTACGGCAGCGAGCTCACCTTCCGGACGTTCCTCGAGGTCAATGCCGCGAGCATGCTGATCGAGCTCGCGCGATACCCGGAAGCCGGGGAGCTCCTCCAGGGGAACGTGCCGCGGGTCCTGCCTGGCATCGGCACGATCCATCTGTACGTCGCATCGACGCACCTGGCCTTGCGGACTGGCGACCTGACCGGGGCCCGGCGGGCCCTTGAGATCGCGCAGTCCGAGGCGCGCAGCATCGCGGATGCCCAATTCGTGATCGACATGCACGCGTTCGGGACCGAGATCGCGCTCTGGGAGGGAGACCCGGAAGCCGCCCTGGCGATCGCTCGGGACGGGTTCGACCGGCTCGTCGAGATGGATGACGCGGTGATCCTCGGCCAGCTGTCCATCCCGGCCGCGCGCGCGGCCGCGGACCTGGCATTGCGGGCACGGGCGGTGCGGGACACGGCCGGCGCCGAGCGGGCCGTTGACGCGGCGCGCGACGTGATCGCCCGATACGAGGCGTCGACCGCTCGACTGACCGAGCTGGACGATCTCGCGGCGCGCGAGATCGGGTGGCGGATGGCGCTCTGCAACGCAGAGCTGGCGCGGGCCGCCGGTGAGGACGACCCGGATCGCTGGGCGGCGGTCCGACCCGCCCTGGCCGCGCGGCCGGCGCCGTTCCTCGAGGGCTACGTCCTGTGGCGCCAGGCTGAGGCGCTGGCCGGGATGGGCGACACGAACGGCGCCGCGGAGCCGCTTCGCGAGGCGTACGCGATCGCGACCTCCATCGGTGCGGCACTGTTGGTGGCGGGCGTCGAGAGCCTCGCGCGGCGGCTCCGTGTCGACCTCATCGTGCCGAGCGCTCCAGCGGCGGACGGCACAAGCTCCGCGACGCCCGCGACCCCGGCGCCAGGCATTGCCGCGCCCGTGGACCCGTTCGGATTGACGACCCGCGAACGCGAGGTCCTGGAACTCGTCGCCGAGGGCTATACCAACCGACGCATCGCCGAGACGCTGTTCATCAGCGCGAGCACGGCCGGCGTCCACGTCTCGAACATGCTGGGCAAGCTCGGGGTCAGCTCCCGGGCGGAAGCCGCCGCCGTCGCCGTCCGACTCGGACTCGATCGGTCGACTTCGCAGTAGCTAGCCCCCGACGTCCCCACGGTGGTCGAAGGGGCATCGTCGCTAGTCGCGCAAGAGGCTCCGCAGCGCGGCTTTGACCCGCTCCTCGAGGTTGCTCCCCACGCCGACGTCCGCGAGCGCTGTCCGGGACGCTTCCCGCGCCTCCGCCAGGGAGTAGCCGAGTGCCTGGAGCGCCGCGACGATCTCGCCCTCGCCCGCGGCGCCGCCCGGGCCGGACGGGCCGAGCGCCGCGACCCCGGCGGCCGCCACCTTCTCCTTGAGCTCGAAGATGATCCGCTCCGCCAGCTTCTTGCCGATCCCCGGGATCGACACGAGGACCGCCTGGTCGGCGGTCATGATCGCGAGCTGGAGATCGGCGATGGGGCGCGAACCCACGATCGCCAGGGCGACCTTGGGCCCGACGCTGTTCACCGTCAGGAGCAGGTTGAAGAACCCGAGCTCTTCCGCGGTCCGGAACCCGTAGAGCGCCTGCTGGTCTTCGCGGACCAGGTGGTACGTGTGCAGCTTCAGCCGGCCCCCCGCCACGGCCGCGGCGATGATCGCCGGCGCCGCGAAGACGCGATACCCGATCCCATCCACCTCGATGACGAGCGAATCGGCCGTGATCGCCCCGACGACGCCCTCGACCGACGCGATCACGCGATGGACCTAGGACGCGTTGCGCTTGGCGAGGGCCTCGGACTCCCGGGCGATCGCCTTCCGAACCGCGCGCTCGTAACCTGAGCCGCCGCGCGTGATCGGCGCCACGGCCGCGCGGTCCATGACGGCCGCGGTGGCCGCCCCGACGCCGGAGCTCTCCGTGTTGGCCGCCCAGACCGCGATCGCGAGGGCATCCGCCGCGTCGTCCGGGCGCGGCCGCTCGGCCATCGCGAGGACGACCTGGACCATCCGCTGGACCTGCTCCTTGTCGGCCGCCCCGTAGCCCGCGATCGCCGACTTGACCTCGTTGGGCGTCGCCTCGCGGACGGGCACGTCGTGCTGGGCCGCGGCGAGCAGCACGACCCCGCGCGCCTGGCCCACCGCGAAGGCCGTCTGCACGTTCTTCGAGAAGAACAGCCGCTCGACCGCCACGAGCTGCGGTTGATGCAGCGCGATCAGCTCGTCAACGCAGGCATGGATCGCGAGCAGCCGCTCGGGCAGCGCCGAATCGGGCGACGTCACGAGGCAACCGTGATCCACCTCGCGCACGCGGCCACGCGTCGCCTCGACGATCCCGTACCCCAGCGCCGCGGTCCCTGGGTCGATGCCCAGGACGATCACCCGGCGACCTCGGCGAAGACTTCCTCGGGGATGTCGAAGTTCGCGGTCACGCGCGAGACGTCCTCGAGGTCCTCGAGCGACTCTACGAGTCGAAGCGCCTGGCGCGCCTTCGCGACGTCCAGCTCGACCGTCTGCTTCGCGACCATCGTGGCCTCGGCCGACTCGACCGGCACTCCCGCGCCTTCGAGCGCAGCCCGGACGACTTCGAGCTCGCCGGGCGTCGTGTAGACCCCGATCGCTTCGTCATCGTCGGTGTCGACGTCCTCGGCGCCCGCGTCGATGGCCGACAGCGCGACCTCGTCGGGATCAAGACCCGCACGCGGCACCGTGATCAGGCCGCGCGGCTCGAACTGCCACGCCACCGCGCCCGATCCCGCCAGCTGGCCGCCGGACTTCGCGAACATCGAGCGCACCTCGGCCGCCGTGCGGTTGCGGTTGTCGGTCTGGGCCTCGACGAGGACCGCCACGCCGCCCGGGCCGTAGCCCTCGTAGACGATCTCCTCGTACTGCTCGGCCTCGCCCCCGCCGGTCGCCTTGTCGATCGTCCGCTTGATGT
>CAZFXH010000044.1:0-21697 GCA_964522905.1 uncultured Anaerolineaceae bacterium | reverse complement strand
GGATCGTCCGCCGGGAATAGCCCGAGCTGCTCGCGCTCCCCCAGGTTCGACGCCGTGACGCCCAGGAGCCGCACCCGTATCCCGCGGACTTCGGGCCGGGCGAGCTCGAGCGCAGCGTGGAAGATCGGCTCGGTCATGTCGGTCGGCTCGGGAAGGGTCCGTTGCCGGGTGATCGTCCGAAACGATGAGTCGCGGATCTTCACGGCGATGGTCGAAGCCCGGACTCCGGCCGATCGCAATCGACCGGCCACCCCGTCGGACATCGCCAGGAGCGTGCGCTCGATGATCTCCGCGTCGACCGTGTCGACATCGAACGTGTGCTCGTGCCCGACCGACTTCGCCGGGTCGCCCTCGTGGACCGGATCGGGATCGAGGCCACGAGCACGATCTCCGAGCGCGGCGCCGTGCTTGCCGAACCGCCGCCGGAGCGTGTCCGCCGCCTCGATCGCCGCGCGGTGGCGGGGATCGTCGCTGGGGAACAGCCCGAGCTGCTCGCGCTCTCCCAGGTTGGACGCGGTGACCCCGAGCAGGCGCACGCGGATGCCGCGGACCTCCGGCCGCGCGAGGTCGAGCGCCGTGTGGAAGATCGGCTCGGTCATGTCGGTCGGCTCGTGCAGCGTCCGCTGCCGGGTGATCGTCCGGAACGACGAGTCGCGGATCTTCACGGCGATCGTCGACGCGCGCACCCCGGCCGAGCGCAGCCGCCCGGCGACGCCATCGGCCATGCCCAGGATCGTGCGCTCGATGATCTCGGGGTCGCTGGTGTCCACGTCGAAGGTGTGCTCGTGCCCGACCGACTTCGCCGGGTCGCCCGCGTGGACCGGATCCGGATCGATACCGCGCGCCCGCTCGACCAGCGAACCGCCGTGCTTGCCGAACCGTCGGACGACGACATCCGGGGCCAGTGCCGCGAGGTCGCCGATCGTGCGTACGCCGTAGTCGGCAAGTGCTGCGGCCGTCTTCTCGCCCACGCCCCACAGCCTCGAGATGGGGAGCGGCGCCAGGAAGGTCGCCTCCTCCCCGCTCGCGACGACGACCAGCCCATCCGGCTTGCGCAGGTCCGACGCGATCTTCGCCACGAGCTTGGTCCTCGCGACGCCGACGGACACCGTCAGCCCCACCTCCTCGCGAACCCCGGCCTTGATGAGCCGCGCGATCGCCTCGCCATCGCCGAAGAGCTGTCGAGAGCCGGTGACATCGAGAAACGCCTCGTCGATCGAGATCGGCTCGACCTGCGGCGTGAACCGGCGAAGGACCGCCATGACGTCGCGCGAAGCCTGCTGGTAGCGGCGGCCGTCCACCGGCAGGAACACGCCGTCCGGGCAGCGGCGGACCGCCTCACGGAGCGACATCGCCGAGTGCACCCCGAAGCGCCGGGCCTCGTAGCTCGCCGCCGACACGACCCCCCGACCGCGCGGGTCGCCACCGACGATCACCGGCAACCCACGCAGCTCCGGTCGGTCGCGTTGTTCGACGGCCGCGAAGAACGCGTCGAGGTCGACGTGGAGGATCGTGCGCTCGGTCATGGCCCGGGTATCATCGCGCCGGCCACCACCGATGTCGGCGCGACCAGGGCAGGAGGCGATGACGCTCGACGCAGACCGCCGAACGGACCCCGGCGCCGACCGGGCCGATCGGGTCGACGGCGTCCTCATCCCCGTGGGCCTGTTTCTCCTGGCCTGGGCCGTCTACGCCTGGCTGAACCACGGTCGCGAAGCGCAGCTCGATTACTTCGTGCCGCTTGCCGATGCCTTCCTGCACGGCCGCCTGGGCCTGACCCAGATCCCATCGAATCTGAACGAGCTGGTCCCGTTCAACGGGCTCGGCTTCGTCGTCTACCCGCCGATGCCCGCCATCCTCCTGCTGCCGGCCGTGGCGCTCGTGGGTCCGGGACTCGATCAGGCGTGGGCGTCCATCCTGCTGGGCGCCGCGAACGTCGTGGTCATGCATGCCTTGTTGCGCGGGATGGGCGTGGCGCGCCGGCCCGCCGTGGTGTTCACCCTGATCTTCGCCTTCGGCACGATCGTCTGGTACTCGGCCCAGGCGGGGTCCTCGTGGCATTTCGCCCACGTCGTCGCGACGTTCTTCATGCTCCTGGCGATCAAGGCCTGCCAGCTGGATGCCAGACCGGCCCTGATCGGCCTGCTGTTCGGCGCCGCCGTGATCTCACGGCTGCCGCTGATGCTGGCGGCGCCGTTCTTCATCGCCTATGTCGCCGATGCCGCCCACCGGGGGGCGACGGGCGATCGCACGGTGTTCGGGTCGCTGCTCGTGGCCCGCCCAGCCGCCTGGGAGGCTCGCCCGAGCCTGCGGAGCTTCCTGGACCTCGGCGGGCCGCTGGCGGCGGGGGCGGCGCTGCCGGTCGTCGGATACCTCATCTACAACTACATGCGGTTCGGATCGCCGCTGCAGACCGGCTACGGGCTCATCCCGGGACTCGTCGGGGAAACGCAGTACCGGCACGGCATGTTCAGCATCGTCAACATCCCGCGCAAGCTCTACGCCATGTTCCTGAGCGCTCCCGTGCAGGTGGGTGGATTTCCGTGGATCCAGTCACGCCACCTGGGCGGGCTGTCGATCGTCCTCACCACCCCGCTCTTCCTATGGTCGATCCGAGCCAGGCGACCCGATTGGTTCGATCTGGGGTCCTGGGCGGCGGTCGGACTCATCCTCATCCCGATCCTGCTGCACTTCGACGCGGGCGGCGAACAGTTCGGCTTCCGGTACGCCCAGGACCTGTACCCGTTCCTGTTCCTCCTCACCGTGCGCGGCCTGAAGGGTCGCTTTTCGGTGGAGGCCTGGATCGCGATCGCGATCGGCGTCGTCATCAACCTGTGGGGAATGGGCTCGACCTATTTCGACTGGTGGGCGTGATCGCCAAGGGACGCCCGGCCGAGCTGACGGAACGAATGGCCCTCGCGATCCGCGGGCGGCGACCATCGACGACGCGCAGGGTCATGGCCGGGCTGGTCCTGGTGTCGTTCGTGGCCGCGATCCTCGTCGCCCGGATCCACGGTCCGGCAGGTCCGTGGCTCTGGAACCTTGACCTCCCCAAGATCGACTACCCGCTTGCCAGCTTCTTCCACGACGCCCTGGGTGAGGGGCGGCTTCCATTGTGGAACGACCACCTCGGGCTCGGGTATCCCTTGTACGCCGAGGGCCAGATCGGGGCCTTCTACCCACCGAACTGGCTGCTCTTCCAGTTCCCGCCGCTCATCGCGCTCGACCTGTCGCGCGTTCTCCACCTGACCATCGCGGGAGCGGGGGCGGGAACCCTGGTCCTCGGGCTCGCCGGCTCCCGGTCGGGCGCCTTCATCGCCGCCGTGGTCGCCGTCCTCGGTGGTGCCATCGCGGCGAAGCTCGAGTGGCACAACCTCGTGGCCGCATACGCCTATCTGCCCTGGGTGCTTGTGCCGCTGGTGCGACGGCCGGGCCCGACGCGCGGCGGGCTTGTCGCGGCGGGCTTCCTCCTGGGCTTCCAGGCGTGGACCGGACACCCGAACACGTGGCTGCTGACCTGCCTAGCCGCAGGCGTCGTGATGCTGACGATCGCTCCGCGGGTGACGACGCTCGGGCGGATCGTCGGCCTGGGCTTCCTCGGCGGTGCGATCGGGGCCGTCCAGCTCGTCCCGACCGCGATCCTGACGACGCTGTCGGTGCGCAGCACGGCGCTGTCGCCGACGGACCTGTTCGCGAGCGCGTCGACCCCGTTCGACATCCTCTCGTTCGGGTTCCAGAACGCCTTCGTCCGGGCGAGCGACGGCGCCTGGCGAACGGCGACGACCTGGTATCCCGACGGGCCCTTTGCCCTGTTCGAGTCGTCTGCGTACGTCGGGCTGGCGGTCCTCGCGCTCTCCGCCGTCGGCATCCGGGCCCCGCGGGCGCGGCCGTTCGTCGTGCTCGCCATCGTCTGCCTCGCGATCCCGATCATCGCGGCCTTCCGCCCAGAAGCATGGACCCAGATCCCGATCCTCAACGGCCTGCGCTCGCCGACCCGCTCGTACCTCGTGGTCAGCCTCGCCCTGGGGGTGTTGGCGGGTATCGGCGTCAGCCGAATCGGGCGCTCGCGCGGCGCGATCCTACGCGCGAGTGTCGCGGTCGCGGTGCCCATCGGGGCCTACGCGTTGACGACGACCCTCGCGGTCGCGGTCCCGACGATCTTCGATCGCCTCCTCCTCGACGCCTCGTCCTTCCTCGGTCAGGCCGGGGTCGCGGCTCAGCGTGAACTCGCCGTCGCGGCGCTGACGGCACCATGGCCGCTGCTGCTCGAGCTCACCGCGGGGTTCGCCGCGGTGTACGTCATCGTGCGGACCTATCGGTCCCCGAACGCGCGGCTCGCCTTCGGACCGCTCGTCGTCGCCGTCGCGGCGATCCCGCTCATCCTGCTGGGCCCGCAGCCCAACCCGGCGCGCCCGTTCGGGGACTTCTCGTACGCGGACAGCGACTACATCCGGGCCGTCGCCGCGACCGAGCCGCGGCGCGTCTTCGCCGCGGATCCGCGGGGTTGGTACGCGGGCTCTCCGGACCAGCTCGCGACGGCACGGCTCCCCGACATGCGGATGTTCAGCTCACTCGACCTGCTTGCCGGCGACCAGCTCCTGGAGCGCCTCGCCCACGACGACCCGGAGGGTTCTGTCCGGCGCGCGGTCGGCGTCGACGTCGTCGCGACCTTCGACCGCCCATGCCCCGGGCGCCCGCTGGCGACCGTCGAGGCAGAGTCCGCGTCCATCTGTCGAGATGACGCTGCCCTCCGGCCCCCGTACTGGGTTCCGGAAGACGTTGCTTACCTCGAGGCGCTGGGGGGCAGCTCGCTGATCCGTCCCCGCGACGCCGATCTGGACGTGGAGCGGGCGCTCGCCACCGCCGTCGAACAGCCGCCGTCGGCGCGCGACACGGGCATGTTGCAGGTCGAGGTCGATGCACCAGCGGCCGGCTGGCTGTGGATCGACCGCGCGTGGTGGCCGGCGTGGCGGACGACCGTCGACGGAGAGCCCGTCAACGTGGCGCGGGCGCTCGCCGGGCAGCTCGTGCCGGTCCCCGCCGGTGCGAGCGTCGTACACCAGACGTTCGTCCCGTGGGACGCCTTCGTCGGGCTGGCGCTCGGGATCGTCGCGACGGTCGTCGCGGTGACCTGGGCGATCGGCCCGTGGGCTCGGCGGCGATCGGCCGAACGGGGCTCATCCCGGTGACGAGCCTGGGCGGGGCCTCGTCTCCGGTCGATGACCGCCCCGGGTTCGACCCGTTGCCGTCCACACCCGCCCTCGGCCTCATCCTGGGACTGACTGCGGGGCTCGTGCTGGCCTGGTCGGTCCCCATCCTTGCGGTCGTCCTCGTCTGGCCGTGGCTGTTCGCCGTTCCAGGCTGGGTGCTCGTGCGTCGCCTGGCACCGGACCTGCCACGACCCGGGGTCGTCGGCCTGGGCGTCGTCGCGAGCACGTACCTGTCCGCCCACCTGGTCGAGCTCGTGAGCCGGCTCGATGGGTTCGGGCGCGTCGCGGTCGTCGTCGCGGTCGTGCTGCTGGCGCTGGCGACCGTGCTGCTGACCCGGCTCCGTCACCCGTGGCTCGCGCCGTGGTCGTTCCCGGCACTCGCCGACATCCCGTCCGAGCTGCGGCGAGCCCTGCGCGAAGACGCACCAGCCTGGATCGTGTCGGCCGTCGTCGGGCTCGTCGTGCTGTGGATCCTCGGCTCGAACGGATGGCGCGAGACCCCCGACGGGTTCGTTTCCGGAGGCTGGAACTGGAGCGACCTGCTCGTCCACGTCGCGATCGGCAACAGCATCGTCCACGGCAACTTCCCGCCTGAGGTGCCGTACTTCGCGGGCGAGCCGCTGACGTACCACTGGTTCGCCGACTTCCACGGCGCGATCGCGGCGACCGCGGCCGATGTTCCGATCATCGGCGTGTTCTTCCTCTCGAGCGCGATCATGGCCGCGGCGCTCGCGTTGCTCTCCTGGTCCCTCGCACTCGTGCTCACCGGCAGCCGGCGCGTCGCGACCATCGCTGCGATCCTCGTGTGCGCTGGTGGCGGGATGGGCTGGTTGCGCCTCGGAGCTGACCTGCTGGCCGGCAGCACTGACGTCGCGGCCCTGATCACCGAGAACCCCTACGACAACTCGTGGGCCGACGGCTGGCCCTTCTTCCGGATCGCCTCGATCCTCGGGACGGGGTTCCTCCCGCACCGTGCGACCACGTTCGGCCTCCCGGGCCTCGTGGCGGTCGTCCTGCTGGTCGTCACGTGCATGGGTCGTCGGCCGGCGGGCGTGCTGCTCGCAGGCGTGCTCGCGGCGTTGCTCGCCCCCTTCCACTTCCATGCCTTCCCCGCCGTGTACCTGATCGTGGGGCTGTACGTACTGACGTCGGGGGCGTGGCGAGCCCGGACGGTGTGGCGTGATGCCCTGCTTTTCCTCGCTCCGGTGGTGGTGGCGTTGCCGTACGTGCTGCCGGCGGCGTCCCTCCAGGAGGCCGGGGGCGCGTTCCGATTCGTCCAGGGCTGGAGCGAGGCGCGCTTCGGCGATGGCCCGGCAGCCGTCGCCTTCTTCTACGTCACCAACCTGGGGATCCCGGTCATGCTCGCGATCGCCGCGCTGCTGGCCTTGCGCGGTCCGCGGCGGGTGCCGCATCGCGGGTTCCTGGTCGCCTGGCTGGTGGCGCTCTTCCTGGTCCCGAACATCGTCCGCGTGAGCGCGGTCGACTTCGACATGAACAAGTACTTCCAGATGATGTGGATCGCGGCCGCCATCCTTGCGGCGTGGCTCGTGGCCCGTTGGCCTCGCCCGGCGATCGCGGCCGTCCTGGCGGTGTGCGCGATCTCGCCGGTACTGATCGGCCTCCACCACGCCTGGCATCCGGCCTTGGTCCTGAGCCTCCCCCAGGCCGCCGCCGGACGCTGGATCGAGACGTCCACGCCCGACGGTGCAGTCTTCGTCACCGACGATTTCATCAACTCGCCCGTGGACCTCGCCGGCAGGTTGCGGGTGACGACGTTCGGGCCGTACGTGTCGAACCTGGGCTACGACCCGGCCCAGCGCGAGACGGACGTGCAGGCCGTCTACTGCGACGGTCCGCAGGTCGCGGTCGAGCGGATGGCGGTCTACGGCGCGACCTATGTGCTCTCGAGCGGCGGCGTGCTCGAATGCGACGACGACGAGCCGACCGACTTCGATGCGAGTCCGCTGTTCGAGACCGTCTACGACGCCGACGGGGTCAGCGTCTGGCGCCTGCGGTCATAGCCCGGGATCGATCAGCCCTTCGGCTCCACCACGATCGTGACCTCGGGGGTCATCCCCGTGAAGACCTTGATCGCGACCTTGTACGTGCCGAGCGACTTCAGCGGCTCTTCGAGGTCGATCTTGTGACGATCGACCTCGATCCCGCGCCGGGCGAGCGCGTCGGCGATGTCCTTTGACGTGATCGAGCCGTAGAGCTTGCCGCCCTCACCGACCTTCACGCCCATCGTCAGCGTCGTGCTGGCGATGCGGGTCGCGGCGATCTCGGCTTCCTCGCGCTCCTTCTTGCGCTTGTCCTCGCGATTGGCGATGTCGTGCTGCCATGCACGGTAGGCGCCGCCCGCGGCGGGCACGGCGACGCCCTGCGGGATGAGGAAATTGGTCGCGTATCCGTCCGAGACCTGCTTCATCTCGCCGCTCTTGCCGAGCTTGTCAACGTCGGCGGTCAGGATGACCTTCAAGTGGTGGGACCCTCCTTGGTGATCCAGCCCCGTACGCGCGGCGCGAGCCCGGATCGATCGATGGCACGACCCGCACCGGCGATGAGCGCGGGGACCCGCCGGATGGTCCGACGGACAGGGCCCGGCGTCAAGCGCCGGATCTGGGCGATGTCGCGGTCGAAGGCGGCGCGGTCGATGGCGAGGTCGTCGAGCTTCTCCTGGAGCAGCTCCGGCGGGACGCCGTCGAGGAACAGATCGACGGCCAGGACCACGACCACCAGATCGTCGAGACCGCCGAGGATCGGCAGGCTGTCGGGCACGAGATCGCGCCCCAGGACGATGTAGCCGGCCGCGGCACCGAGCAGGACCTTGCGGTCGTTCGGCATCCGCTCGTCGAGGACGAGCGCCGCGATCAGGCGTCCGTACTCGGGGACGCGGCTCGCGACCGGCAGGAACGCCAGCAGCGACACCATCCGGCTGAAGCCTGCCCGCCCGGGACTCTTTCCCTTGGCCATGCTCGTTCGTCGACTCCCTGGTACGTGGGCCCGCGGCGGTCGCCGACGCGGGACGCGGAGTCTAGCAGCGATGGTCCCTGACCCGGCCTGGTCGGCCTTGACATCGAACGTCCGTTCGGTATCATGCATGCCAAGGAGGCGCGAGTGACCAAGCACGACGCCGAGCGCAAGGTACGGATCCTCGATTTCATCGCCGCGACGCTGCGCGCCCGCGGCTATCCGCCGTCGGTGCGGGAGATCGCCCAGGCGGTCGGGCTCGCCTCCACGTCCGCGGTCCACCACCACCTGCAGATCCTGGAACGGGACGGCTACCTGGAGCGCGGCGCCGCCCAGAGCCGGGCGATCCGGCTCACGCCCACTGCCGCCATCCGGCTCGGTCTCTCGAGTGAGCTCGTGCCGCAGGCGACCACCCCGGACTCCTTCATCGTCCCGATCATCGGGGAGATCGCCGCCGGCGGTCCGATCGAGGCGTACCAGGACGCCTCGGAATCCATGTCCGTCCCGGACATGCTCGCTCCCAGCGGCGACGCCTACGTCCTGCGCGTCCGTGGCGACTCGATGATCGATGCGCACATCGCGGATGGCGACTTCATCCTGATCCGCCCGCAGTCCACCGCTCGCAACGGCGACATCGTCGTCGCCCAGGTGGAGGAGAACGCCGTCACCCTGAAGCGCTTCTTCAAGGAGAAGGACAAGATCCGTCTCCAGCCGGCCAACCAGGCCTATCCACCCCAGTTCTACGACGACGTGCGAATCCAAGGCAAGCTGATTGGTGTCATCAGAAAGCTCGACTAGGGGCGGGCGCTAGGACCGCCCAGCCGTGCGTTGGCGGGTTCCGCGCGTTCGCTCACGCGGAACCGTCGGACCGATGGCTAGCGGAGCGTCGCCTCGGGCCTCCGGGGGTGGTGCGCTCGCTCTCGTGCTCAGGCGCCGCCTTCGTCTGAACGGTCCAAGCGCCCGATTCTCGGTTCAACGTTCGTAAAGCGCCACGAGATCGCCGGGCTGGATGGTCGAGGCCAATGCGTCGGCGAGCAGCCGAAGCGAGCGCACCTGAGGTGCGTGAGTGAGGCGCGGAGCCGACAACGCGGGCATCGGCTAGGCCAGCACGGTGATCTGGGGATATCCACGAAATCGTCCACAGGTCGCCAACACTCGGGGGATTCACGTGGACGCGAGTAACAGCGCCTGGGGTCTTCGTTGACCTGATCCCTGGCTCGCCAGCCGATGATGACGCCCCCAACTCGTCCCGTCGGAGACCTGCCGCACCGTGATCGATCGTCTGCCGCCGCAAAGTCTCGAAGCCGAGCAGTCGGTGCTCGGCGCGATCCTCATCGACCGCGATGCCGTGGTCGAGGTCGCCGAGTTCCTGCGGCCCGAAGACTTCTATCGCCAGGCCAACGGGCGGATCTACGCGGCCATCATCGATCTGTTCGAGCGGCGGGAGCCGATCGACATCGTTACGGTCGCGGAGTCGCTCGAGCGGCGCGAGGAGCTCGAGGCGGTGGGTGGCCGTGCCTACCTGTCGAGCCTCAGCAACGAGACCCCGACCGCGGTGCACGCGGCGCAGTACGCGCGGATCGTCGAGCGCAAGGCGGTCCTGCGCAACCTCATCGGCGCCGCGGGCCGGATCGCCGGCATCGGCTATGAGGATCCGGCCGAGATCCAGGAGGCCATCGACCGCGCGGAGGCCGAGCTCTTCGCCGTCAGCCAGAAGCGCGTCGACGTCGGGTTTTCGGCGCTCAAGTCACTGCTGCATGACGCCTACGACCGGCTCGACTACCTGCACGCGCACCGAGGTGAGATCTCCGGCGTGCGGACAGGCTTCGCAGATCTCGATGCGCTGACGACCGGCCTCCAGCCAAGCGACCTGATCGTCCTGGCGGCGCGTCCGTCGGTCGGCAAGACGAGCTTCGCGCTCAACATCGCCGAGCACGCCGCTGTCAAGGAACGCAAGACCGTCGGCGTCTTCAGCCTCGAGATGAGCAAGGAACAACTAGTGTTGCGGATGCTGTCGAGCGTCGCCAACATCGACTCCCAGCGGCTGCGCTCGGGGTTCCTCGAGGAGCTCGATTTCGCGCGGATCGCGCCGGCGATGAACTCGCTGTCGGAAGCGCCGATGTACATCGACGACTCGCCCAACATCTCGGCGATGGAGCTGCGGACCAAGTCGCGTCGGCTCCAGGCGGAGTCCGGACTGGACCTGATCATCGTCGACTACCTGCAGCTGATGCAGGCGACCACGACGAACCGCGATGCGAACCGGGTCCAGGAGGTTTCGGAGATCTCGCGCGGGCTCAAGGCGCTCGCCCGCGAGCTGAGCGTGCCGGTCATCGCCCTGTCGCAGCTGTCCCGACAGCCCGAGATGCGCGAGTCGAAGGAGCCGCGCCTGTCGGACCTGCGCGAGTCCGGCGCCATCGAGCAGGATGCCGACCTCGTGATGTTCCTGTGGCGCGACAAGGAGCGCAGCGGTCCCGAGGATCAGGAGACCGACGGCGAGGTCGTCAACCTCAAGCTCGCCAAGCACCGCAACGGCCCAACCGGGGAGATCCAGCTCTGGTTCAAGAAGCGCCAGACGCGGTTCGTGTCATACGCCGGGGAGCGGTTCGCCGAGGTCAGCTGACGCGGGTCCTGTCGCCGGGCGTCGCCCGGCCTCCGCTCGCTGCGGCGCTGCGCCGGCGCTCGCTCCGCCGGACGCCGTCCGACGCCACCCGCCGACCCCGGCCGTATGACCGCTGGCCGAGATAGACCGCGGCAGGTCTGGCGAGGACTCGAGTTGTACCGTGGCCCGGATGCGCACAGAACCGACACACCCGAGGCCCTCGGGGTGTCATCGGAGCAAGGAGCATCCGGACGACTGCCCGGCAGACACAGGGAGATGACGATGTCGAAGCAGCTGGTCCGCGCCGCCACGCATCCCGATCCCTATGGCTGGCGCGCCGCGACCGTCCGGGTGCTCGCCAATGCCCTGCTGGTGCTGCTGGCGTTCGTGGTCGTGACCTTGGCGGCCGGGGCAGCACAGACGATCGTCACGGGGGCGACCATTCCGGTGGCGCCAGTCGAACTGGTGGCGCGGGTGGCCGTCTTCGTCCTGGTCCGCTGGATCTTCGTGCTGCCCGGCTTGCTGCCGGTTCTCGTCGGCCTCGAATACGTCGCCCGCCGCGCTCCGCACGCACGTGTCCTGACAGCCATCGTCGCGTTCGCTCCGATGGTCTTGTGGGAGCTGCTGTCGCAGTCGCCGGGCGACATCTCGCCGCAGGGTGCGCTCCTCGGCGTGACCGCGGTCCTGTTCGCGGTCGTCGCGCGCCTGCCGGCCCGCTTCCAGGCGCGCTCGACCGACGATCATGAGGCAGCCCACCCCCCTGCCGGAACTGCGGTCGCTCCTCGCTGACCGGTCACCGCAGTCGCGTTCGACTGCCTCGCCGGCGGGCCCATCCGGCCGGATCGGGCTCGGTTAGCGCGATGGCTCGGCTTGGGCGGCGGTATCGGCGTCGCCGAACCAATCAGAGCGTCCGAAGGCGAGCACGAGAACAAGCACAGAGCCACCGAATAGTCCGATCAGGTGATACGCGGTGGCGGGAATGCCCAGATACGTCTGGTCGGCGACCGGGGATGGTCCTGAAGTGGACGCCTGCCACACGGTGACGTACATCAGGAGCATCGCGCCGACCCAGATAGCAGCGACGAGCCAGACAAGCGCGACGCCCTTCGCGACCCGCGCGCGACGGCCCGCGAAGGGCGGTTGTGCGGCCCACGCGGCCACGCCACCTGCGAAGGTGAGGCCGACAAAGAACGGCACGATGTCTCCGTCGCCGTCAAGGCTCGCGATGACGGCAGCGAGCCCGGCAAGGGCCGATGCCGCGAACCCAAGAGCACTGCGCATCCGTCGTTCCTCCGCGGACATCGTATCGGGCCTGGGAGGCGGGTGGCGCCGGGTGAGCTCGTGGCGGAGGGAGCGCCGCAGCGCCGCAGCGCCGTAGCGAGCGGAGGCCGCGAGGCACCCGGTGACAGGACCCGCTCAGCACGACCCTCAGTCGGACTCGCCGGGCAGGAGCGGCCGGAGGCTGAACGTCCAGGTCTTGCCGTCGGACGACTTGAGGACTAGGTTCTGCAAGCCGCCCTGGTAGTCGGTGACCTTGAGGAGGTCGATCTCCGCGGGGGTCATCGTACGGTGCGGGAACTGGTTGCCGCTCGGATCGGCGTCCTGCTTGAAGTCGGCCGGAGTGAGATCGGGCCAGGGCCAGGCGCGCACGTCGGCGGCTTCGATGCCGGGGGCTTCGAACAGCGCGCCGCGGTAGGCCCGGGGCTCGTAGACGTCGGTCGGGATCGTGCCGCCCTGGTCGAAGTCGGTCAGACGGTCGGCCAGCCGCTTGAAGGCGGCTCGGGCGGGTCCGTCGGCGACGCCCTCCATCTCGAGCCCGAGCGCATAGATCGAAACCGTCTTCTTGATCCCGGCGGCTTCGATCGTGAAGATCGCCGTCGAAGCGTCCGCGATCATGTCGTTCGTGTAGTTCGGGCGGGCGGCGGCGAGGCCACCCTCGCCGAGGGCCAGCAGCAACAGCTCCTGGATCTGCGCCTCGCTGAGCTTCGCGGTCCGCAACGGATTCATCTTGAAGACCGAGCCCTCGGCGGGCGGCGCCTCGGCCATCGGGTTGCGGAAGATGACGGTCCCGTCGCCGTAGAGCGTGAAGTGCGGGACCGAGGCGGCCGTGAAGGCCGGCATGATGAACCCGCCGCCCTCCTCGTAGCGCAGGAGGATGTCCGTCGCGCCGGTCTTGTGCTCGACGGCGTCCGGGTCGGTACTCGCGGCGGGAGCGACGGATGCGGCCGCGCTTGACCCGGGGCTTGCCGGTGCCGGTGAGGCGCCACTGGAGGCGCTACAGGCCGCGACCACGGTCGCGAGGGCCAACGTGAGCAGAAGGGACGCCGTGCGGCGTGGGTGGTGTGACATGGGCGCGGGACGTGATTATGCCCGGCGCGGTTCCGGCCGAGAGGGCTGCCTGGTGGCTAGGGGGCGCGCGTGACGGTTCCGCCGAGCCCCTCGAGGCCGGCCTGCAGGTGGCCCTCAGCGTCATCGACCGAGGGAGCCCTCAGACAGCCGACCAGCGCGGCCGCGACGTCGTCCGCATCGGTCCCGTCGGCGAGATCGACCACGATGAGCTCGCGCTCGTCGGCGAAGTGGACCTCGATCTGCCGTCCGGCCGCTTCCTGCGCGCGCTTTGTGTTCATGGACCGATTGTCCGGTCGAGCATGTATCGGGAGGGTTGCAGGTTGGCGCTGCCAGGCTGCACGGGTTCGAAGGAACGGGGCGTGGGTCAGTCCTCGGCAGCCACGCCGTCAAGTCGCGACCTTGTGGGTCGGGATTCGCGAGATTCGCACGGCGACGCGCGGCTCACTGCGGAGAACGTTGCCCAAAAGGCCTTGACGGCGCGCGTATCTTCTCCGCTATGAGTCCCGGGCCGAGCCCGGACCGACCCGGGCGCGCCGCCCAATGGCCCAGGCGCCTCCGCACGGTCGATCCGGTCCACGGGGGCGCGGTCTCGACGGGTCTTGGCGACCGAGCCGAGGAGGGTCTGGAGAGGGTGTACGAAGACCGTACGTTGACCTGTCGCGATTGCGCGGAGGAGTTCATCTTCTCCGCCGGCGAGCAGGCCTTCTATGCCAGCAAGAGCCTGGTCAACGACCCGCAGCGATGCCCGTCCTGCCGAGCGGCAGCCAAGCGCGCCAGGACCAACGAGGGCCCCCGCGAGTTCCACGCCGCGATCTGTGGCGCCTGCGGCGGTCAGGCCGTCGTGCCGTTCGCGCCGCGCAACGACCGGCCGGTGTACTGCAGCTCATGCTTCGACAAGGTGCGGGCCGGAACGCTCGAGAGCTCGCCCGCGCACGCCTAGCGACCGGAGGCGCAGGCGCGGCTAAACGCGACCCGCGTTGAGGGCCCGGCGCGACAGCTCATAGGCCTTGCCGAGGTCGCCGAGCTCCGCCATCACGTCGCCCCACTCACCGAGCACGGTCTGCTGCTGCCCGCGTCGACCGTAGTCCTCCGAGTGTGCCGCGGCCTGCTCCAGCGTTGCAGCGGCCGCCCCGAGGTCGCCGGCTGAGCGCTGGGCGCGTGCGTGCAGGAGCAGGGCGCTGATCGTGGCCTTCTTGTTGCCGCTCTCTTCGGCGAAGCGCAGCGACTCGGTCGAGAAGGCCATCGCGTCCGCGACCACGCCGGTCGCGAGGGCGATCTGTCCCTGGGTTTCGACCACGTGCGCCAATCGGCGGGTGTCCTCGCGCCGGCTGAAATAGGCACGAGCACCGGCGGCATGGGTCCGCGCGACATCGAGGCTTCCGAGGGCGAGGTAGACCAGCGCAAGCTCGTTCTCCAGGCACGCGGCCTCGAACTCAGCATCGGCGGACTTCAACTTGGCCAGGCTCTTCGTTCCGGTCGAGATCGCGGCCTCGTAGTCGCCGAGCTCTCGGTAGCTCAGAGCCAGAGAGAACAGGAAGATCGCGTGTTTTCGCTCGTCGAGTTCGGCGAGACGAGACCGTGCCTGCTCGAGGTACGCGAGCGCCCGCTCCGGCTCCTCGTCCCTCGTCGCGTTCATCGCAAGGGCGATCAGGACTCGAACAGGCAGATCTGGTTCGACCTTGAGGCCCGCGGCCACCTCGTCCAGCAGTCGGGTGAGCAGCGCGACGGCCTGATCGCCCTGTTCGAGTTCGTAGAGTGCGGCGGACTGCCAGTACGTCGCCCACGCAGCCTCGGCATGCCGGCCCTGGGCGGAGAGGAGCGCCAGCGACTCGGACGCGGAACGCACGGCCTCATGCCCGCGACCCAACCGCATCTGACCTTCCGCCAGACCCAACAACAACTCAGCCCGCACCTGGTCCGCCGGACCCGCCTCCAGCAGGCCGGAGAACGCATCGACCGCCTGGTCCCAGTCCCCGGCCGCCAGCCGGAGGTCCGCCTCCAGTCGCGTCCACGTGGCCTCCTGATCGGACAGAAGCCGCTCGATCGGGATCTGCAGGCGCTCCGAGAAGAAGTTGAGGGCTGCCATGGACGGCTTGACGAGGCCATTCTCGAGGGCGCTGACGTAGGCCTTGGTGTAACGACCCTCCGCGAGTTGCGATTGGGTCAGCGCTGCCTGCCTGCGCGCCCGTCGCAGTCTGGCGCCGATCTGGCGCGCGAGCGGTCGATCCGCCTCAGCGTGGGATCGGCGTTTCGTCGGCGCTGCCATCTGTCAGACCCTCCAGCTGCGGCTCGACTGCGGCGAGGATATCAGCACCAGTCGAATTCAACCTCCTGGCGATCATAAGCAAGCTCGGCAGCGATGGGGTCAGGCGTCCGGACTCGACCGAGGACATGAATGCCCGGCTCAAGGGCTCGCCGACGCTCGACTGTGACAGCCCGAGCGCGATCCGCCGCCGCCGGATCTCCTGGCCCAACGCTTGGGAGAACGTCGACCCGCTGCCGGCCTGCTGGTGTTTAGCAATAGTTGACAAGCGCACCGGCACAGCATACTCTACCCATCGGAGCCCGAACCCCTGGCCCTTGAAAGGAGCCGGGCATGCCCCAGCGGCGGTTCGTGAAACTGCGATCGATCTTCCTCGCTTCCTTCTCGGCAGTCGTCGCCATCCTCGGCGCCGTCTCTTCGGTCCTCGCTGACAGTACCGGCGGACCGTATCCGTAGATCGACCACCTAGTCCCCGCGTCTCGGAACAAACAGCCGATCCCCCATGACCAGCGGGCGGGCTCCATTCAAGCCCCCGACGCGCCGACCGAACGTTACCCTCATGGGTCAACATATAGTTGCCGCCATGCGCGGACGACGCGACCCGAGTCCCAGGTCATCCCCGTGACGCATCGACGGCGACCTGACGCCACGCCCACGGCTCGTACCGGCCAAACGACGCCCCGCCGGATGCGGCGTTCGACCCGGCGCGAGCCGCCGACCTCGGCGCAACGACCGGCGGATCTCCCGGACAGCTGGCATCTCGCCGCGATCGAACACGCCGCCGACGCGGTCGTCGCCGCAGATCTCGACGGCACCATCCAGTACGTGAACGCCGCATTCGAACGTGACACCGGCCTGGACCGCAAGGCGATCGTCGGCGCGAACGTGCGCCGCCTCGCGGAAGCGGGACAGACGACCATCTCGACCAAGGCCGTGTGGGTCACGATCCGCCGCGGCGGGGTCTGGAGTGGAAACCTCGCGAGCCGCCGAGCAGACGGCACCCTCAGCCATGCCGAAGCCACGGTCGCCCCCATCCGGAACGCCGACGGCGTCATCGTCGGCGGAGTCGCGGTCCGGCGCGACATGACCGGCCAACGGGCACTGGAGTCGCGCCTCGACGAGTTTCACCGGGAGCGCACGGCCCTCGCCGGCGCCCTCGCTGCCATGCATTCCGGCGAAACTGCGGAGTCGACGGCTGCGGCTATCGCCGTGGCCCTCCGCGAGCTGGCCGGACCCAACGGCGTCGGGCTGTTCGAATTCGGGCCCTCGGGCCGCGTGCAACCGCTGGCCGCACTCGATCCCATGGGCGCGCAGGTCGTCCTGTCAGGGCCACTTCCGGCCAAGCGCAGCGCCTACCTTCGGGAGCGTGCGAGTCACGGCCCATGGATCGAGGCGTGGGATCCCGCCCCCGGCCATCCCTACCGCGCGGTCGCGCGAAACCTCGAGGTGCGCGTGGTGGCCTACGTCCCGATCCGGAGTGACGGCGACGCGATCGGGTTGCTCGTGGTCGGCGCCACGGACGTCGACACGCTCGATCTCGCGGAGCGTCTGCCTGTCCTCGTCGAGTGCGCCGTGTTCGCCGGGGCGTTGCTCGGCCCGGCGCTGCGGGCACGGACTGCGGGCGCGCTCTCGGAGACCCGGATCCGCGCGATCATCGCCGACCGGACGTTCCAACCCGTGTTCCAGCCGATCGTCGACCTCGCCACGCGCGAAGTCGTCGGCTACGAGGGACTCACCAGATTCGCCGACGGGACGCAGCCCGACGAGATCTTCACCGAGGCGGCGCGCTGCGGGCTGGCCATCGAGCTCGAGGCCGCGACCCTGGAGGCGATCCTTGACGCGTCAGCGTCGCTGCCATCGCCCGCCTGGCTGAACCTGAACGTCTCGCCCGAGCTGGTCGTCGTCGGTCAGCCGCTCGCCTCGATCCTTCGCCGCTGGGGCGGGCAGATCGTCCTGGAGCTGACGGAGCACACGGAGGTTACCGATTACCCGGCCCTTCGGGCGTCGCTCGACCGGCTCGGTCCGAATGTCCGGCTGGCGGTCGACGACGCCGGCGCCGGGTTCGCCAGCCTTCGCCACATCCTCGAGCTGCGACCGGACTACGTGAAGCTCGACCGAGCGCTCGTTCGCCAGATCCACCGCGATCCGGCTCGCCAGGCGCTCGTCGCCGGCATGGTCCACTTCGCCGGAAAGACCGGCGCGATCCTGATCGCCGAGGGAGTGGAGACCGACCCTGAGGTCTATGAGGTCCAGCGCCTCGGCGTTGCGCTCGCCCAGGGCTACCGATTGGGCCGCCCGGCACCGGCGTCACGCGGCGCTCCCGACACGAGCGGCACGCCGCGGGTTCGTCGGGCTCCGATGCGCACGCCCAACCGCCGCGGTACCCGGACGCTGCGGAAGGACGACATCGGCGAGGCCCTGAACATCGGCCCGCTGGTCGCCGCGGCCCTGCGTGAGGTCGGGATCGCCAACGTCGCCGACCTCCAGGCGATGGGCGCCCTCGGAGCGTGGGAGCGCCTGCGCCGGCTCCGGCCACGACTGGCGACGCCGAGGACGCTCCTCCAGCTCGAAGGCGCTGCGCGCGGGGTGCGGATCGGCCAGGTCCCGGAAACGGAGCGAGAGCGGCTCCGACTCTTCGCGACGCGCGCGCGGAGCGAGCGCTGACCGGCGGTCCGCGCTGACCCGGGGCCGGCTTCGACCGCGGGTCAGCGCGGGATCTCGTCGGTCACGTCGCGGAAGTCGTAGATGTGGTCGTTGTCCGGCCAGGTGAAGCTGCGGTCGGGCAGGAGCTCGAGGTCCTGGCCGTACGCGGCCCGGAACAGGAAGCGGAAGGTGTTCACCGGCGACAAGTCCTCGGGCACCACCGCGTCCACGCCCGGCAGGTACATCGCGTTCAGGTTCCCGAAGCGGATCGCAAAGTAGCGCGGGTCGTCTCCGGGGCAGTCGACGCTGCGACACGCGAGCGGCCCCTCGTCGCCCTGCAGGATGATGATCGGGTCGGCCTCATCGCCACCGGCCGTGAGCGTTTCGACGAGGGCCTTGATGCGGGTGTTCAGGTACGCCAGCTGGCCGGCATAGAGGGCCGCCTCGTCCATACCGCCCACCTCGTCCTCCGTGTAGCGCGTGCCGTCCGGCCGGAAGACGTACGGATCGTGCGGCAGGAGGATGTGCGCGAAGCTGAACTTGGGTCCCGGCGCCGAGGCCAGGCGCGTGAGCTGGCGGAACTGGAACAGCGGGATGTCGCCGTGGCGCTCGAAGAACGTCGGCGCGGCCTTCTCGCCACCTTGGGCCCGCTCGATTGCCGGGGCCATCGTGGTATCGCGAAGCACCGAGTCGAACTCGCTCGTGACGTCGTCCGTGACGTTCTCGTCCGCCCATGGGATCGACGAGGTGGGTCCGTACCAGGAGCCGAGGTGCACGTAGCGATAGCCCATCGCCTGGAATTCCTGGCCGACCTGGTGGCCGCGCAACATCGCCTGGGCGGGCGTCCGGTCACCAGAGTCACGACCGATGGTGTCGGTGAGATCGTCCAGGTAGGTCATATTGAGCGTGGCGGCGAGCGAAAAGTCGGTCGCTCGGTAGTTCGCGTGGCTGTCCTGCTGGACCTGGAAGCCGTATTGCTCGAGCCAATCGTAGAGATCGTTGTCCGTGATCCCGAACGCGGTCTCGATGGCGTCGGCGGACCCGTATCGGTCGAAGACGATGTAGTAGACATCCCGAGTCGGCGCGGGACCGCCCGCGCTGGCGAGCGCCGTTTCGACGGCGGCCACCGATCGCGTCGCGCGAGTTGCTTCATAGGGGACGATGGCGACGAGCGTGAATGCCACCAGCACCGCGGCGAAGATGTTCAGCAGCGCCGTGACCTTGGGCAAGGAACGCCGCGCGAGCACGGCATAGGCGATCGCGGCCGCGATGACGACCAACCAGACACCGATCTGTCGGCGCTCGTCCAGCCCGGCGTCGGCGAGAATGGGCGCGGCATGCCCGAAGCCGTACCAGGCGATGAGGAGGGCGGTGGCGACCACCGCGCCTCGGCGGTAGCTGCGCAGCAGCAGCGTCGCCGACGAGAAGGCCACGATCGCCTGAAGGACGGCCGTGGTGATGGGTTTGCCGATGTCGACCAGGAGCACGTCCGCGAGGTTCTCGGAGTAGAGGAACAGGACCGCATACGCCGCGAAGAGGAACGGGTGCACGGGGTACCGCGCGAGTGGTGACAGCTCGCGCGGGGCAGGGCGGTGATCTGCTCGGGCGGACATG
The DNA here is from genome assembly GCA_964522905.1 of uncultured Anaerolineaceae bacterium. Taxonomy (GTDB): domain Bacteria; phylum Chloroflexota; class Limnocylindria; order Limnocylindrales; family CSP1-4; genus SPCO01. Next base: position 2,046 of record CAZFXH010000044.1, on the reverse strand, counting down.
GGCGGTGGTCGGTCCCTTGGGTCCTGAAGGCTCGAGTGCACGTGGCATGATGGCCGCTCCGAGTCGAATCGACCTTCAGGAGGTGCACACGTGGGCGTCATCATCATCCGCGAGATGGTCGGGACGAGCCCCAAATCGTGGAGCGACGCCGCCCGCCAGGCCGTCGCGACAGCCTCGAAGACCGTGCGCAACATCCAGACGGTCGAGGTCGTGAAGTCGAGCGCCGTGGTGGCCGACGGGGAGGTCGTCGAGTACCGCGTCGAAGTCAAGATCGGGTTCGAGTACGAGGGCTGACTCGCAGCCCGTGATCGGCCGCGACGACCGCGAGACGGACAGGATCTAGGGTCTTCCTCACGGGCGCGCGCCAAGGGAGAATCGAACCGCGATGATGTCTTCGTCAGAAAGTGGCGTGGCCCCGCTCGGGCCACGGACCCAGCGGACGTGGGGCCTGCTCGGCGCGGCGTTCGCCGGATGGTTCGCGGTCTGGATGCTGTTCTTCCCGCAGTTCGTCCCGACCCATTTCGCGTGGGATGTCCAGCCGCGCTTCGCCCAGGCCGTGATCGGCGCTGGCTACATCTTCCGGACCGTGTTCTTCCTGAACATCGCGTTCGGGCGCGACTGGCTACGCCTGCGCTGGATCGTGTGGGGCAACCTCGTCTTCACCGGCGTCCTGCTGTTCGCGACCTACTGGCACGCGTCCGAGTTCCTATGGAACCCGTTCGTGTCGCCGGTCGCCCACCTCTGGCTCGTCCTCTACATCTTCGAGCCGGTCGTGATGCTGTACGTCCTGCCGCCCGGCATCCTCCGCGCACGCGCACCGACGACCGGCGGACCTATCTGGCTGCTCTTCCGCCGGTTCCTCGTTTTCGTCACCGGCCTCCTCCTGATGTTCGGGCTGCTGCTGCTCCTGAACCCCGAGTTCGCGTCGGCCAGGTGGCCGTGGGAGCTCAACGAGCTCGACGCGCGGATCTTCGCGGCGTGGCCCCTGGGGTGGGCATTCTGGTGCGGGACGATGGCCTTCGCGACCGACTGGGACGAGATTCGGATGCCCGCCCGCCTGTTCATCCTCAACGGCATCGCGCTGACGGCGGTCGCGATCGTCTTCCGCGACGAGTTCCTGCCCGGTCGTGGCTCCGCGATGGGGTTCACGGTCGCGGTGGCGGTGTTGACGATCGGAATGACGGTCTTCCACCTGATCCAGGAGCGGCGCCGACCGACGCTGGGTCCTGACTCGGCGTGACCATCGTGGATCGCGAGCGCCCGACCGCCGCCGCGCCGCCGCACGCCTGTTCGTGCGGCCCCTGAGCGACGTCCGCAAGGTCGCGATCGAGGACGACCCGGACTACCTCACGACCGACCTGATCTCCGACCTGCGCCAGCAGCCCCGCTCCTTCGAGCTGTGCGCCCAGCTGTTCGTGGACGAGGCGTCGACACCCATCGAGGACGCCAGTCGCGTCTGGGACGAAGGTGTCGCGCCGCCGATCGTGCTTGGCACTGTGACGGTCCTGCAGCAGGAGCTCGATAGCCCCGGGGCGGAGGGGCTTGCGACGGGGTCGAGGACCTCGAGGCCTTCAGCCCGATCGTGACACCGGGACTTCGGCCCCTGGGGAGGATGAACCGAGCGAGGGTCCTCGCGTATGCACGGAGCGCGGATCACCGGCGCCCGAAGGTGCCACGTGGGGAGGAGATCTAGGACCGCCAGACGGGGGGCAGGGGGCTGATGTGACGGTCGATGGACGCGCATCGGCGGGTCACTCGCAGCTAACCGCCGGTTGAGCGCCGCGCGCCACCATGCGCCCATGCGGCACCCTCAACCTCCGGATCCCATCGTTGACATCCAACATGAGCTGTCACTATCGTTCGGCCGGCCCGAGACGCGTTCATCTCTCCGCCCCGTAACGGAGCGGTCGCCGATCCCTGTAGGTCCGGGACGGGGGGCGGATGCCGCGCCGCTGAGGAGTGGCCCGTTGCGCGACGAGGTCAACGGCTTCCCGATCCAGCTGGCGAAGGTCCAGCGTCCGGCGTTGCGAGAGGAAACGCTCGAGC
>CAZFXH010000043.1:0-7476 GCA_964522905.1 uncultured Anaerolineaceae bacterium | reverse complement strand
CCAGGCCAACGTCACGTTCGGCCTGCTCACCCGCAACATCCACCGGTGGGCGGCCCACCTGATGGTCTTCTTCGTGTTCCTGCACATGATGCGGGTCTTCTACCACGGGGCCTACAAGCCGCCGCGCGAGTTCAACTGGGTGGTCGGCGTGCTCTTGCTGTTCCTCACGATCCTGATGAGCTTCTCCGGCTACCTCCTGCCGTGGGACCAGATCGCCTTCTGGGCGATCACGATCGGCACGAACTTCGGGTCATACTTCCCGATCGTCTCGACCCCGGTGAACCGCATCCTGCTCGGCGGCGTGGAGGTCGGCCAGAACACGCTGCTCCGTTTCTATGTGCTGCACATCATGGTGCTGCCACTGCTGACGGCCGTCTTCCTGGCGGTCCACTTCTGGCGCATCCGCAAAGACGGCGGGATCTCCGGCCCGCTCTGATCGCCACGCGATTCACGACAGGTGATGTTCCTAGCGGATGACTAGTTGCAGCCGGCCAGTGGACCCGCCCCAGCCGCCCGCCTGCACGTAGTACGTCACGCCCTCGACCGTGTCCACCGTGATCCTCGCCTGGAGGCTGAAGTCGGGCTCGAACACGTCATCGACGCAGCCGACCTGCGTGAACGACCCCGGTGACCCCGTGTAGACCCCCGCGATCGTGTCGAAGTTGCTGCCGGCAGTGTCGACGGTCACCGGGCCACCGGTCCCGACGAATGTCCACCATGCGGTGTATTCGATGGGGAACGGGAAGGAGTCGCCGGTCTCGGGATCGACGAACGCACAGGGCTCCTCGGGTGCCTGCGCGTTGCCACCGGTCACGATCCGATACGTCCGCCCCAGGTCGGCGGCGATCGCTCCCTCCGGCGTGTCATTCGCCAACGGCCCGGGCTTCGGCCCGTTGGGCCGGACGCTGTGCACGAACACCTGATCGTGCGACGCGAAGCAGTGCTCATCGTCCATCGGCAGCGTCTGGTCGCCGCCTGGCGTGCTGACGTCCAGGGAGCCGCTCACGGCGATGCGTTCGCTGGTGAACTTCGCGCGATTCGGCCCGGTGCCGTCAGTGGTCCGAACGATCTCGCCGCTCGGCTCGAGCGTCGCCGATGCCGAGCCTGTGCCCATCGACACCTGGCTGTCGGGCTGCAGGAACAGCTCGAATGTGGCGTCGAACGCCGTGTCGGACAGGGACGCGGCGTCAGAGAAGCCGGAATATTCGCCGCTCGCGTCGGCCACGAACAGGTCACTGAATGTTCCGAACGCGTCCGCGATCGCGAACAGTTGGACGAAACCGCCGTCGGTCTCCCAGGAGCAGAACAGGTTGATATTCTCGAACCGATCGACGAACGCCGATGGGTTGGTCGTGAAGAAGGTCAGGTCCTGGACCGCCGCGAAGCAACCTGCGAGATCAAAAGCTTCAGCGCCCGGCACGGTCAGCGTCCCGCCGACCAGCATCGGCTGAACGGTGCCCTCGATGTCTATCCAGCGGTTCCCGTCACGGAATCGTTCGTCCACCGGCTCGGGCGAGCCATCCGGCGTCAACGTTGCTTCGAGGACGGCTGTCCCGGCCGGGTCACCGGTACTCGGCTCGACGAGCTCGAACGTCGCCGACATGCTGCTATCGGTGGCATCCACGTCGGCGCTGATCGACACCAACGTCGGGTCGTCGCTGAACGGCTCGGCTGGGGCCTCCCAGAACACGAGGTCGCCGAAATCATCGAACTCAGAACTATCGACCGCGAAGGTGCTGACGAAGCCGTCGGCATTCGAAAGGTCGCACTGGACGATGACGGCGTGCTCGGTGACGTGCTGCGCCGGTGCCGCGATGACCACCGCGGGCATGGCGGCCATGAGCAGGGACGCGACCGTCCCCATGACGAGTGAGCGACGCATGATCTTCACCCCTCCGCGGATCGTATGGCTACGAGGGCAGGACCATACAACGCGGATGTTGCCCTGCCGTCTCGTCCAGGTGTCGCCTGGATGTCGCCGACGCGCTCGGCCGTCCTGGCGGCCCGGAAGGTCTAGGGCGCTCGCGCAACAAAACTGTAAGCGGACCCGGGCGCGAGGCCTCGCTGCGCTTGGGGCGTTCGAGGCCTTCGACCTGCTGGAATAGGGGCCACATTCCCGTCCCAATGCAGGAGGCCCCGATGAACGCGATCGCCATGCTCGAAAAAGACCACGCCAAGATGCGGAAGCTGCTCGACGAGCTCGAGTCCACGACGGAGCGCGGGCTCAAGATCCGAGCCGAGCTCTTCTCGACGATCAAGGGCGAGCTCACGATCCACGAAATCATCGAAGAGGAGATCTTCTACCCGGAGCTGAAGGCCCACCCCAAGGCCAAGGACATCGTCCTCGAGGGCTACCAGGAGCACCACGTGGTCGACCTGATCATGAAGGAGCTCGAGGAGTGCCCGGTCGATGACGAGAGCTGGGGCGCCAAGGCCAAGGTCATGAAGGAGAACGTCGAGCACCACATGGAAGAGGAGGAGGGCGAGATGTTCAAGCAGGCCCGCTCCGTCTTCGACCGTGACGAGCTCGAGGATCTTGGCAACCGGATGGAGGCCCGCAAGGCGTCCGCGCAGCACGAGCTGAACATCCCTGCGACGGCCGGCAGGTCCTAGTCGAGGTCCTGCAGGAGCTCCGCGAGCATCAGCGCGTTCGTGGCGCCGTAGTTGGCGTAGCAGTTGTTGAAGAGCACGTGCGTCTGCTTCGCCTGCCCGGCCGCTTCCCGGACGCGCGGCACCCATTCCCCGAGCTCGTTTTTGTCGTACAGGTAACGGAAGCGCTCGACGGTCTTGATCCCGGGCTTCTCCCATGTCTCCGTGCGGCGGCCGTGGAAGCGCACGACCGCGAGCTCGGGTGACGTGGCGGCCACGATGGCCGGCACGCTCGACTTGAAACCCTGCGGCCCATCGACCATGACGAGCGGGATCTCCCGGTCGCCGAGGAACTTGAGCGTGCGCTCGATGTTCTTGTCGTTGAACCACGACGCGCTGCGGAACTCGACGGCCGGCGTCATCCCCACGTCCCGCAATCGCGCCACCGATTCCTCGATCGTGTCGCGGTTCTCCGACGATGTGAAGAACCAGCGCGGGTATTGGAGCAGGATCGAACCGAGCTGGCCGGCCTCCAGCAACGGCTCCAGGCCGTCGGCGAACCACGCCCACACGTCGTCTTTGAGGGCGTCGGGCAGATCCTTGGCGTAGATCCGGGCCTTCTCGGCGACCTCGCCCGGCAACGCCTCACGCAGGTCCTTGGGAAGGCGCTTCGTCTCCGTCGGCTGACCGGTCATCAGGGCATGGGCCTTGATGTCGAACGTGAAGTCGGGCGGCGTGCGCTCCACCCACAGCTCCGACGTTCGCCTGACGGGCAGCGAATAGTAGGTCGCGTCGACCTCGACGAGCGGGAAGCGCGACGCGTAGAACTGCAGGCGCTCCTCTGCGGAGTCAGCGCCACTCGGGTAGAAGACCCCCGAAGCGGTCATCGTCGGGTCGGTCCATGACGCCGTCCCGATCCGGATCGCACCGCCACCCTTGACCTCGAACGGGTTCGCGGCCACGTCCGAAGGGCCGTCAAAGGTCGCGGCCGCGGCGTCCGGCCCCGGGTCGTGGACGTCGTCCGTCATCCTCGCAGGGTAGCGAAGTCGTGCGCGGCCGCGCTTACGATACGAACGTGGACGACACGAACCGCACCCTCGACCTCCACCTCGATGTCACCGATGACGAGGAGCTCGCCGAACTCGAGCGGGCGTTGCTCAAGGCCCGCGCCACTGAGCTCGGCGACGTCCGCCGCCGCGACATCCGGCTCACGGCCGGGTATGGGGACGCGACGACCCGCGATGTGCTCGACGACGAGAGCCGCCGGGCCCGGATCCGCCACGAGATGCTCGGCAAGGTCATCGACGCGCTCCAGGCCGCGGCCCGCGGTCGGCGCTGAGGGTCGTCAGCGGGCTGCGGCCACGGCTGTCAACCACGACTGTCACCACGACCTGTAGGACTCCGTGGAACGGGGATCCGGCGCCTGAAAGTCTGAACCGGTCGGTACTTGCGCTCGGTTTCGCTGGTGGTCTCACCACCTCACGATGGGTCCACATGACATACCTCCAGCGCGCGCTTGGTTCAGGCGCGTCCGCGATGCGGCCCGCGGGGCCGAAACCACGGGTCCTGACGCACGATCGATCGATCGTCGAGGAACTCGAACGCTTCACTCCGCGGGTGATCGCGTTGTCGATGCTCGTCGCGATGGTCGAAATCGTCGCAGGCACCGTCCTGAACGAGCCCACCCTGCTGGGTTCAGCTGTCCTTACGGCCTGCTTCGGGATCCTCTTCATCGCCGCTCGGGGCCTTCAGCGCCTCGGCCGGGACCGCTGGGCCGGGCCCATGCTCGCGATCAGCGTGTACGTTCTCGGGATCGTCTCGGCGATGCTCCTGCCCGGCGCCGCTACGGCCGCCGCGATGTTGCCGATCCTGTCGGTGGTGATGGTGTTGCCGGGACGCAGTCGTCGCGGCGTGGCCGGCATCCTGACCGTGGCCCTGGTCGGCAGCGCGGTCGCCCTCCTGATGGGCCACGCGCCACATCCATTCCCGCCCCTCGACGAGCCGCTGGGCTCCCTCTTCGCGTCAGCGTCTCTCCTGGGCGTGGCCGTGCTCATCCTCGGCGCCCTGACCGACTCGATGGTGCAGGCAAGGGCATCGCTGGACGCGATGCGGCGGATCCTGCAGGCTCGTGAAGCCGACTCCGCGGAGCGGACAGCGATCGTCGCCTCGATCGGCAAGCTCGAGCGCAAGGGAACCATCGAGACGACCGCGGAGGCGATCGTCGATGCCTTGATGAACCTGCCGGACATCGATCTCGCTGCGGTCTTCGCCTGCGACGGCCGTGCCCTCGAGGTCCTCGCCCTGGCGGGGCCTCCGGGTTTCCCCGTCGGACAGGGTGACCTCCTCCCCGAAGCGCGCGCTCGGCACCTGCTCGACCGCATGAGCGGCGGCCCGTGGGCCGAGCTCTGGGCCAACAATGCCGAATACGAGGAGTACGGCACGCAGTTCACCGCGACCGGCATCAAGGGCCAGGCATATGCGCCGTTCTTTGAAGGCGGCCGGGTCATCGGGGCCATCGCGATCGGAACGCGGTCCGACGAGCACGCCGCGCGGCTCGTCGCCGAGCTGCCGGCCGTCGCAGAATTCGCAGCCACGGCGGGCCTCCTCCTGTCACCGATGATGGTCGCCCGTCGCGAGACCGCCGTCGCGCGCGAGGGCATCGTGGCGATCATGGCCGCGGGATCCTTCCGACCCGTCTTCCAGCCCATCGTCGAGCTTGACTCGGGGCGGACCGTCGGGTTCGAGGCGCTCACCCGATTCGCCGATGGTCGGCCGCCCAACCTCGTCTTCGCCAGTGCCATCAAGGCCGGGATGGGGCTCGAACTGGAGCTGCGGACGCTGGAGTCGGCCCTCTATGCCTCCCGGGATCTGCCCGGCGGCACGTGGCTGAGCCTCAACATCTCACCGACACTCCTGGTGGAGGCGATCGACCTCGGGCGCCTGCTGGCGCGTCGGGACCGACCGTTGGTCCTCGAGATCACCGAGCACGTCACGGTCGACGATTACGCGGCCGTGCGCTCGGCCATCGAACGACTCGGCTCGGACGTCCGGGTCGCAGTCGACGACGCCGGCGCCGGCATCGCGAATTTCAGCCACTTCGTGGAGCTCCGACCGCACCAGGTCAAGGTGGACGCCGGCCTCATCCGGGACCTCGACACCGACCTGGTGCGCCAGGCCGTGGTGGTCGGCCTGGTGCACTACGCGGCCAAGGCGGGCTGCGTGGTCATCGCCGAAGGGATCGAGACCGAAGCAGAGCGCGCCACCGCCCACGCGCTCGGCGTGACCCATGGCCAGGGGTATCTGATGGCCCGGCCGGGTAGGGCCGGCACCTTCGCCGGACCCGCTCAGGCACTGCGCTCGCGGCTGGTCGCAGGGATGGAAACGCGAACGGTGGTGCCAGCCGCCTGATCGGATCAGGCCCCAGCGGCCTCCCCCTGATACTCGTCGGGGTGGTCAGCTCGGTCCTTGGCCATGGTGGCGTCGATCGTCTCGAACGTCGCGGCAACGGTCTTGCCGTTTTCCTTGGCCGCGCGCTGGACGTCCTCGTAGGTGATGTTGTCCTGGCCCATCTCGAGGTGGGCGTCCATGCAACCGCATGTCAAGCACATGGTCGGTGTCCTCCTAAGCAGGTGCGCGGCCAGCGTCATGTCGCCGCGGCTCTGGATCATCGCCGTGCGAGCCTTACATCCGCATCAATCGATGAAGGAGCCCACGGCCTGCTCAAACCGACGATCCGCGCGCCTGCCGGTCGAGGGGCCCCGCCGCTCGGGGGGAGGCGAGGGTATCCTCACCGCCAGATCCCTTCAGAGTCGGAGCTGGACGATATGACCCGGAACCTGCTGCTGGTCGGAACCTCCAAGGGCGCCTTCATCCTCGATGGCGACGCCTCGCGGACGTCGTGGTCGCTACGCGGCCCGCTGTGCAATGGCTGGCCCATCCACGACCTCTCGGTCGACCCGGCCGATGGCGCGATCCTCGCCGCGGGCGGTTCGGCGTGGTACGGCCCCGCGGTCTTCCGAAGCGAGGACCTGGGGTCCACCTGGACCCACTCCTCCGAAGGACTGACGTATGGCGACGATGGCCCCAAGATCCCGACGATCTGGAACGTGACCGCAGCACACGGCTCCATCTGGGCGGGGGCCGAGCCCGCCGGCCTGTTCCGCAGCGACGACCGCGGCCAGACCTGGTCCCATGTCGCCGGCCTGCGCGACCACCCGAGCCGTCCCGGCTGGGAGCCGGGCGCGGGTGGCCTCATCTGCCACACCATCGTCCCCCATCCCACCGATCCCGCGCGGATGTGGGTCGCCATCAGCGCGGTCGGGACCTTCGCGACCGAGGACGGCGGCGCGACGTGGGAGGCGCGTAACCACGGGGTCGCCGCCTGTTTCGCACCCGACCCGTACCCGGAGACCGGGCAATGTGTCCACAAGCTCGTGATGGCGGCCGGCGAACCTGATTCGCTCTACCAGCAGAACCATTGCGGGGTCTACCGCTCGGCCGACGGCGGCCGCAGCTGGGAGGACATCAGCGAAGGCCTCGTGTCCGAGTTCGGGTTCGTCATGGGCACACACCCGCGCGATCCAGCCACGGGTTGGGTCATCCCCCTCACGCACCCGGAAGAGGGCCGGCTGTCGCCCGACGGCGCGCTGGGAGTCTGGCGCACGCGCGATCGCGGCGAGACCTGGGAGCGCCACGGTGACGGCCTGCCCCAGAAGGACGCGTTCGTGGGCGTGCTTCGCGAGGCGCTGGCCGTCGATCGGCACGACCCGGCGGGCGTCTACTTCGGGACGAGCACCGGGCAGCTCTACGGCTCGAAGGACGAGGGCGTCAGCTGGTCGCTCGTCGCGGACCATCTCCCGCCGATCTGGGGCGTCGAGGCGGTCGTCC
>CAZFXH010000042.1:0-5741 GCA_964522905.1 uncultured Anaerolineaceae bacterium | reverse complement strand
AATCCGAGCTCATCGGGCTTGCGCCGCTGGCCTCGTTGCTCGACGTCGCCGAGCGAGCCGGATCTGACGCCGGCGCGCCGCTCGAGGAACGATTGCAGGCAGCCGCCACGTACCTCCGTCTGCGGGATTTCTCGCCGATGCAGGCCTTGGAGCTCCGCCTGGCGGAAGCGCGCGGCGCACCGGACCCGCACGGAACCCCGGACCCGCGCGGAGCGCCGGACGCGCACCCCCCGCGATGACCAGTTCGTTCCGCGTCATCGAGGGCGGCCGCACCGGTGAGCCAACCCCGGGCTTCCTGGTCGTGGGTGCATCGGAGGTCGCCACCCTGGCGGGCGGGGTCCGACGCGGAGCGGAGCAGGGCGATGTCGCACGCCTCCGAGTCGACGACCCAGCTGGCCCCGAGGCTCCGGCAGTCGCGGGCTGGGAGGGCCGGATCGTGGCCGTCGGGCCACGCGCGGCCGTCGAGGCGGCCCTGGACGCGGAGGGCTTGCCGCTCGGTCGTTTCGCTCGGATCGATGCCGCGGGCGGGGCGGTGACGCCCGGGCTCGTCGACCCGCACACGCACCTGCTCTTCGCCGGATCTCGCGAAGACGAGCTCATGCTGCGCCAGAGCGGCGCCTCCTACCTCGACATCCTGGCTGCCGGAGGCGGGATCCTATCGACGGTCGCCGCCACCCGTGCCGCGTCGGAGGGCGAGCTGCTCGCGCACGGCCGCCGCTGGCTCGATGAGATGCTCGGGCACGGCGTGACGACGGTCGAGGCGAAGTCCGGGTACGGGCTCGACCTCGAGACGGAGCTGCGGCTCCTCGAAGTCGCACACCGGCTCGGACGCGAAGGGCCGATGGACGTCGTGCCGACGTGGCTGGGCGCCCACGCCGTCCCGCCCGAATTTCGCTCGCGACCGGACGGGACGGAGGCGTACGTGCGCTCGCTCATCGACGAGCAGCTCCCCGGGATCGCGGCCCACGGCCGGGCGCGCTTCGCCGACGTCTTCTGCGAGAAAGGCGTGTTCACGGCGGGACAATCCCGGCGCGTCCTCGAGGCAGCTCGCGGGCTCGGCATGGAGCCGCGCCTCCACGCCGACGAGCTGGCACCGTCGGGCGGCGCGGAGCTGGCCGCCGACCTGCAAGCCGCTTCGGCCGACCACCTGGCCACGCCATCGAAAGCGGGCATCCGGGCCATGGCCGCTGCGGCCGAGGCCGGCAACGCCGTCGTGGCCACCCTGCTCCCGATCACGACCTGGTTCCTCATGAAGGACCACCATGCGCCGGCGCGAGCCTTCGTGGATGTCGGCGTGCCTGTCGCGATCGGCACGGACTTCAACCCGGGCACGTCGCCATCGCCCAACCTGGCACTCGCCATGTCGTTTGCCTGCGTCAACCTCGGCCTGTCCCCGGACGAAGCCCTTGCGGCCGTCACGATCAATGCCGCCCGCGCGCTGTCCCTCGAGGACGAGATCGGTTCCCTCGAACCCGGCAAGGCCGCGGACCTCGTCATCTGGCGTGTCCCGTCGACGACGCAGATCCCGTACTACCCCGGCGCGGACCTGGTGAGGACCGTGATCAAGCGTGGCCGGGTGGTGCTGGACCGCCCCTGACGCAGCGGTGATCCGCGGTGCAGGCCGCTGTGGGAGAATCGACGCGCATGGAGATGACGTGGTACGGCCGGACGTGCATCCGGCTGCGGGGCAAGGACGCGGTCGTCGTGGCGGATCCCTATCAGGCGGTCGTGGGGCCCACCGGCCGGGGGATCACCGGTGACATCGTGACCTTCAGCCACCCCGACGACACCCCACTTCCAAAGGCCAAGGGCAAGACCTCGCGTGACGGCAGGACGCGCCTGCCATCGAGCCTGGACGACGCGTTCATCCTGGATGGGCCCGGCGAGTACGAGGTAAAGCACGTCCTCATCACCGGCGTCCGCACGTACCGCGACGATGTCAAGGGAGCGACCAAGGGAAAGGGCGTGTCGTTCGCGGTCGAGATCGACGGCGTGCATACGATCCACCTCGGCGACATCGGGCACCTCCTGTCTGAGGAGAAGCTCGGCGACATCGGCTCCATCGACATCGTGTGCGTCCCGCTCGGCGGGGCGCTCAGCCCGACCAGCGCGGCCGCCCTCGTCGCCCAGCTGGACCCACGGATCGTCGTGCCGATGCCCCTGTGCGATGACGATGCGGATTGCGCGGAGGTCCTGGCCCGGTTCTTCCATGAGATGGGCGCGGAGCCCGTCACCCAGCCGAAGCTCTCCGTCACCTCCTCCAGCCTCCCGGTCGAGACCGCGACCGTCCTCCTGGAGTCTCGCGGCAAGCAGGTCTGACCCCCCCCGCCGGACGCTTCCCGGACATGGAAAGACCGGAGGCGCCTGCCCAATCGGCGCCCCCGGTCGGAGGGAGGGAGGATCGAACCTCTCGGTTCTGTCCGATCGCTACGCTACGGGCCCGTGATTCACGGTCGAGCCGCCAAGCGATTAAGAAAGCGACATCGACCCCCGGATCTGGCCGCCACCGAGCCCATGTGACAATGCCGCCCATGACCCCTCACGCACGCATGCGCTCGATCGCGCTCCTCGCGACGATCGCGCTGCTCGCCTCGGCGTGCGATCCGGCGACACCCAGCGCCACGCCGACGACCAGTCCTCCCGCGTCGCCGTCGGGCACGCCGCCGAGTCCCTTGTCCAGCGCCGCTGCGGATGCGATCTACGACGCGATCGAGGCGCAGGTGGTGGAGATGCGCGGCCTGCCGGCGGTCGAGGTGGAACGCAAGACCATCGACCCCGAGGCGCTCAAGGCGTTCAACACGAAGACGTTCGACGAGGACTACCCGCCCGCGTACATCGCGGCGAACGAGCGCCTGTACAAGGCCCTCGGACTGCTGCCGAGAGACACGTCGCTCAAGCAGCTGTACCTCGACCTGATCGACAGCCAGGTGGCCGGCTTCTATCGACCGGACGACAAGACCCTGTACGTGGTCTCGCGCACGGGCACCATCGGCGGCGCCGACAAGATCACGTTCGCCCACGAATACGACCACGCTCTCCAGGACTCGGCATTCCCGGTGTTCAAGGATATGGAGGAGCTGCTCGACGAGACGGATCGAGCTCTCGCGCGGGCCGCGATCTATGAAGGCGACGCCACGTGGCTCATGCTCCAGTGGGGCAGCGCCAACCTGACGCCGGAGGAGTTCGCCGCCGCGCAGGCGGCTGGAGCCGACCCCGAATCCATGGCTATCCTCGCCCGGACGCCGCCGATCCTGGTCGAGAGCCTGCTCTTCCCGTACACCGCGGGCTCTGCGTTCATCGTGCCGATCCAGACGGCTGGGGGCTGGGCCGCGGTGGACGCCCTTTTCGACGACCTGCCTCGCTCGACCGAGCAGATCCTTCATCCGGAGAAGTTCCGCGCCAATGAGGAGCCCGTGCCCGTCCAGCTTCCGGCGACCCTTGCGCGTGAGATGGGCGACGGCTGGACTGAGGCGATCCAGGATACGTTCGGGGAGTTCCAGCTCGGCGTGTGGCTGCGCGAATCGGGAATCAGGGCCAGCGACGCCGCCGCTGCGGCCGCCGGCTGGGGTGGCGATCGGCTGGCGGTGCTCAACGGCCCGGACGATGCCTGGGCGGTCGTGATGCGCTCGACCTGGGACACCGACGATGACGCGCTGGCGTTCCGCCAGGCGGCCGGCGACGCCGTCGCGGATGCAGCACATCCCGCCACCGTCATCGCCGCCGGCCGCGACATCACGGTGGTCTTCGCGTCCGCACAGGACGTTCTCGATCGGGCGATCGGCGCGGCCGGCTACGAACCGAGCGGCAACGACCGATAGGCGGCCGTCGCCGGGCGCCTACATCGACGCGGGCGCGGAGATCCCGAGCAGTCCGAGCGTCCGGGCGAGCGTGATCTGAGCGGCACGCGCGAGCGCGAGCCGCGTCGCGGAGCGCTCCGGCTCGGCCGGATCCACGACCCGGGCGTCGCGATAGAAGGCATGGAAGCCCGTCGCGAGCTCGATGGCATAGGCGGTGATGCCCTGGGTCTCCTCGCCGGCGACCGCGTCCTCCACGACCTCCGGGAAGCGCACGATCGCCCGCGCCAGCGCCGCCTCCGGGGCTCCCGCGAGCGTGCCGGCGACTGACGCGGCAGGCGCGAGGCCCGCGTCCGACGCCTTGCGCAGGATCGACGCGATCCGGGCGTGGGCGTACTGCACGTAGTAGACGGGCAGCTTGCTGGCCTCCTCGTGGTCGCCTCGCTCCAGGGCTTCGCGCAGGCCGCGCATCTGCTCGATGTCGAAGTCGATGCTGGTCGTCGCGGCGCGCGAGGCGAAGAACCAACGAGCGGCATCCGCTCCGACCTCGGCCAGGAGCTCGTCGAGCGTGATGAACGCCCCGGCCCGCTTCGACATCGAGACGTCCTCACCGTCCCGTACGAACCGGACCCCCGAGTAGAGGAGCACCTGGACGGCGTCCTGGTCGTAGCCCATCGCCGCGGCCGCGTTGCGAACGCGCGCGACCGTCCCATGATGGTCGGCGCCCCAGATGTAGATAAGGTGGTCGAAGCCCCGGCCGAACTTCTCGGTCACGTAGCCGATGTCGGCGGCGAAGTACGTCGGGCGTCCGTCGGAGCGGTAGATGACGCGGTCCTTGTCATCACCGAACGCGGTCGATCGGAACCACAGGGCGCCGTCCTCCTCGAACACGTGCCCGTTCTCCCGTAGGCGCTCGACCGCGCGCCCGACCCAGCCTTCGTCGTGCAACCGAGCTTCGCTGGTCCACACGTCGAAATGGACCCCGAGCCGCTCGAGACTGACCTCGATCCCGTCCCGCACGCGCCGGGCTGCCCATCGCCCCACCAGTGCAGCCGTGTTCGCTCTGTCGGCGGTCGCCTCCGCCCAGATGTCGTCGGGCACGGCGGATGCCAGATCGCTGACGTAGTCCCCCTGATAGCCCTCATCGGGCACCGTTTCGCCGCGCTTGATGGCCGCCACCGACGCGCCCAGGTTGTCGATCTGGGCGCCGGAGTCGTTGAAGTAGTACTCGCGCGTCACGGCCTGACCACCCGCATCGAGGACACGACTGAGGAGATCCCCGATGAAGGCGCCGCGGGCGTTCCCGATCGTCAGGGGCCCGGTCGGGTTGGCCGAGACGAACTCCACGTTCACCTTGCGAGCGCCGGTCGGGCGGACCCGGCCCCAGGCGTCGGGCGCCTCGAGGATCCCGTCGACCATCGCCGCGAGGGCGTCGGGGCGCAACCGGATGTTCATGAATCCCGGCCGGGCGACCTCGACGGCTTCGATCGGGGAGTCGGAGCCTTCGCCCGCGGCATCACGGACGAGCTTGGCGGCCAAGAGCGTCGCCAGCTCGAGCGGCGAACGCTGATAGGGCCGCGCGAGCTTCATCGCCAGATTGCTGGCGAGGTCGCCATGCTCTGGATTCGCCGGGCGCTCCACCTCGATCGCCGGCCGCGCGGCGTCGTCGGGCAGGGCCGGCAAGGCGCCGGATTCGATGGCGGCAGCCCAGGCGCGCTCGAGCGCGGCACGGACCTGGCTGCGAAGCGGAGCGGGGATCAAGGGCGCGGGTCCTCCTGGAGTCTGAGGCGGGGGTCTGCCCAATCGTACCGGCGCGCGACCACCCTCGAGTACCAGGGACGCCGGGACCCTGGTGGTGCGCGGACGCACCAGTTTTGTCCATCGCTGGGCGGATGCTGCCAGTGCGGTGGAGTCCCGCCTACCCGACAGTACTAGACCGGGGGGTAC
>CAZFXH010000041.1:0-19406 GCA_964522905.1 uncultured Anaerolineaceae bacterium | reverse complement strand
GTGGGTTCCGGCCCTGAGGCGTGCGGGGGCAGCCTGCATGGACGAGGCGATTGGCGGGACGCGATGCGTTGCGACGCCTGACGTTCGCCGCGGCCGTGCCCTTGAGCCTATGGCTGTCCCGGTTGCTGTCTAAGCGAGCCCAACGACGAGTCCTGCGCACAAGGTCGGGGATTGGTGGAGATGAGGGGACTCGAACCCCTGACCCCCGCGATGCGAACGCGGTGCTCTTCCAGCTGAGCTACATCCCCACGGGCGACGGATTGTAGCATCGGGCGGCCCCAGCTCCCGCTGCCTGCCTGCGTCCCGAGCGACAGGACGACGGCTCGCGGGGCGCAACCCGCCACTAGGCTCCGCCGATGCCCATCGGCCTCCTGACTGGTCTCGGTGCCGCCCTGTCCTGGGGCACGCTGGATGTGTTTTCGGCGCTTGCGAGTCGTCGCATCGGCAGCCTGCGGGTGACGACGGGCATGCAAGTGGTCGGTGCGGTCCTGATCTGGGTCCTCGCCCTCTGGCGCGGCGTGCCGTTCCCTTCCGATCCGGCCGTCCTCGTCGGCGGGTCGCTCGTCGGCCTGGCTGGGGCGGGCGCCTACCTCGCGTACTTCACGGGCCTGCGGATCGGGCCGATCGCCGTCGTCAGCGGCATGGTCGCGGCGTACGGCGGACTCACCGTCGTGCTGGCCGTGCTGTTCCGGGGCGAATCGCTGACCCTCGTCCAGGCGCTCGGGGCAACGGTCGCGACCGTTGGCGTGATCCTCACGGGCGTCGCCTTCGGTGGTGGGCTGCGCGGGATGCGGTTCGCCGGGCCGGGGGTCGCGTTCGCGATCGTGGCACTCGTGGCGTTCGCGGTCATGACCATCGGCACGGACATCGTCCTCGAGCGGACCGGCTGGATCGAGATCCTGCTCGTCTCGCGTTCGGCCAACGCAGTCATCTCCGTCCTCGTGCTGGTCGTGGCGATGACGGCGTTGCGTGGCCCCGCCGCGCCATTGCTCCAGGGCGAGGAGGCCGACGGGGGTCGGGTCGACAAACGGGTCGTGGCGGCCGTTGCGCTGGCGGGCCTGCTTGATGTCATCGGCCTGATGTCCTTCGCCTACGGGCTCGAGGTCGCGGAGACCTGGCTGGTCGGGCTGGCCTCGTCGTTCGGGCCGGCCGTGACGATCGTGGTCGCCGTGGCATTCCTCGGGGAGCGCCTGAAGCCCGTCCAGTGGGTGGGGCTTGCCGGGGTCGTGGTCGGGATGATCGCGATCGGGCTGCCGTAGCCCGCCGGCTCAGCCCGGCAGGCTGAACCAGAACCGGGTCGTGCCTTCGCCCGACTCCGCGCCCACCCGGCCGCCGCTGCCCTCCACGAGCTGCTTCACGATCGCCAGCCCGATTCCCGCGCCACCGCGCGCGCGATCGCGCGACTTCTCGACCCGGTAGAACCGCTCGAACACGCGATCGAGGTCCTCGGGCGGGATGCCTTCGCCGGTGTTCGAGATCGAGACGAGCAGGTCGCCGGGACGCCGTTCGGCACGGACCGTGATGGTGCCACTGGCCGGCGTGTAGCGAACCGCATTCGACAGCAGGTTGGCGAGCACCTGGGCGAGCCCGTCGGGGTCGGCTCGCGCCGGGAGCGTGGCGGGCACCTCGGTCCGGAGCGTGAGCCCGGCCCGCTCGATCGCCGGCGTCGCAAGTTCCAGTGCGGACCGGACGGCCGCCGCGAGATCGAGCTCGACGGCGACGGGCCGGCTCGTCCCCGCGTCACCCTCCGCGAGCGCGTCGAGGGAGTGGGACAGCCGGACGAGTCGGTCGGCCTCCTCGTGGAGGGACTCGTACGTCGCGCGGTCCGCCGTGATCACTCCGTCTCGCAGCGCCTCGAGATAGCCCTGCAGGTTCGTCAGCGGGGTGCGCAGCTCATGGGCGGCATTCGCGATGAAGTCGCGGCGCATCTGCTCCTGCCGCTCGAGCGACGCGGCCATCTGGTTGAACGAATCGGCGAGGCTGGCCAACTCCTCCGGCCCTTCGCGCGGGACCCGGGCCGCATAGTCGCCATCGGCGATCCGCCGCGCCGCACGACCGATCTCCGCGAGCGGCCTCGCGAGCATCCGCGCGAGCACGACCGCCAGGCCAACGCTCGCGAGGACGGCGACGACGGAGGCGGCGATGACGACGGTCGTGACCGAGTCGTCGTACATGTCCCGTGCGTGCTCGGCCGAGTCGCCCGCTTCCATCATCAAGGCGGTGAAGACGTCCGCTCCGACGACCGCCACGCCGACGGCCAGGATCGCGAGTCCGACCGCCGCCGACGCGATGGCCGCCAGCGCGATCCGACCGGCGATCCCGCGCGCGATCACGTCCGGGCGGCCCGGTATCCAACGCCGCGGACCGTCTGCACGTAGCGCGGTGCGTCGGGGTCGTCGTCGAGCTTGTCGCGCAACCGGCGGATGTGGACATCGATCGTGCGATCGAGGACGTCGGCCGCGTCCTGGCCATACACCGCATCGAGCAGCTGGTCGCGCGACAACACCCGACCGTCGGCACCGAGGATGGCCGAGAGCAGCCGGAACTCGACGCGGGTGAGGTCGATGGTCTCGTCCCGGCGCCGGACCTCGTGCCGGGACGGGTCGATCGTGAGGTCGCCGTGGCGGATGATGGGCCCGGCGGCTGTACCACTCGCGGAGGTCGACGACGCTTCCGCGGTCGGCGCCGCCCGTCGCAGGATGGACTTCACGCGCAGGACGAGCTCGGCCGGCGAGAACGGCTTGGGCAGGTAGTCGTCGGCGCCATCCTCGAGCCCGGCGATGCGATCGATCGTGGAGCTTCGAGCCGACAGCACGAGGATCGGCGTGCGGGCCGCCTCCTCATCGCGGCGCACGGCCCGGATGACGGCGCGCCCGTCCAACTCGGGGAGCATCAGGTCGAGCACGACGAGCGCCGGCTGATGCGTCTCGATGGCCTCGAGCGCCGCCGGCCCGTCGGCGGCGGTCACCACCGTGAAGCCGTCGCGCTCCAGGTATGTCCGCACGAGCCGAACGATCTTCGCGTCATCGTCGACGACGAGGATCGGCGCGGTCGGGACGGCCGCACGCTCGGCGGCGGGTCGGTCGGGAGCAGGCATCGGAAGCATGGTAGGCGTCCGACGGTAGGCGACGGTCATGTCGATGCAGTGACGAGCGCTCTCGCCAGCTCGACCGCCCGAGCATACAGACGCTCGATCTCCGACCCGTCACCTTCGAACCCGCTCTCTGCGGCCGCGACGATCCGAAAGAGGAGCGCCCGAAGCAGCATCTGACCGAATTCGTCAATTACGGCGACCGAGTCGATGAGGGACTCGTCGGCGCCCTCCCAGACGAGCGCATCGGCCACGACGATCGCGGTCGCGAAGGCCTTGGGCCGCCAGTAGAGCGACAGGTCGATCACGGCCGGCGGGAGTCCGTCTGCGAACAGGACATTGCCGGTCAGGTCGCCGTGGATCAGTTGGCTTCCGGCGCGGACGGGCGCCAGGTGCTCCGCGAGCCGGACGAGGTGCGGGGCCTCGCGGTACGGGTCGATAGGCGCCTCGCCCCAGGCGACCCGGTCGCCGACCGACCATGGATCACTCCGCGCCGTCACGAACGACGGGCGATGCAGCCCCGCGATGGCCCGATGGAATAGATCGCCCACGGCGATGACGTCGAGCCATCCGGCCTGGCGGTGTTTCCCGGTCAGGTACGACCATGCCGTCCAGCCATCGACGACGAGCTCGCCACCGACCGCGCGCTGCGGAAACGAAAGCCGAACGTCGGGAGCGTCCACGGTCGGCAGCACCACGGCCTGCCACGCGAGTTCGTCCGGCGTGAGGTCCGCGGGCTTCAGGACGAGGTCACCGACTCGCCACGCTCGGCCTCGACCGCCAGGGAGTGGCACAGGCTCGGCGCTGCCGCCGAACGCCTCGAGGACGTGGCGCGGAGGAAGCTCCATCCTGCCGAGATTATCTGACTTTGGGCCTTGTCTCGATAGAACAAGTGTTCTAATCTAGTCGTCCGATGTTGACCCCACGTGGTGATGTGGACGCTGCTGTCGCGGGCCTCCGGGCTCGGTGGGGTGCCGCAGCTCCGCGGGTCGTGGGGGCACTGGCCATCGCGCCACTTCCCGATGAGGCGCCGGACCAGCGACCTCGCTACGAACCCGGCCTCGACGACGACCGGGTCATCCGCACCGGCTTTGCCGCGCTCGACGCGATCCTTGGCCCGGGAGGCCTCCCGAAGTCGGCCAGCGTCGCGATCCGCGGCGACGGCTCCAGCGGCCGGACCACGCTCTCCCTCAGAGTCGCGGCGGAGGCCCAGGCGCAGGGCTCGGTCGTGGCCTGGCTCGACCTCTCGTGCAGCTTCGATCCGGTCGAGGCCGTCGCCCGCGGCATCCGGCTCGAATGGCTCGTCGTCATCACCCCGGCCAGCCTGGACGAAGGCCTCTCGATCGCGGGCAGCCTCCTGACGGGACGGTCGGTCGACATGCTCGTCCTGGACCTGCCCGGCGGTCGGCTGGCGAAGACGGACAAGCCGGCCAGGGTCGCCGATCGACTCCATCGACTCGCCGCGCTCGCCCGGCGCGCGGAGACCCTGCTCCTGATCCTCGATGCGCCAGGGCTCGCCGGTGGCCTCGCGACCGCGGTCGCCGAGTCGACCGGCATCCGGCTCGAGCTGGCTCGCCGGTCGTGGGTCCGCCTGGGCCGCGACGTCGTCGGCCAGCGCACCGAGGCGATCGTCGCGCACAACCGCCACGGCCCGCCGGGGCGCCGCACGACGCTCCGGATCCTCTACGCCGAGGGCGGCGAGCGGGACGCCTGTCTCGCGCTCGACGCCCTCCTCATCGACCAGGCGCCGACCCAGGCACCCATCCCGGCGCCACTCCAGGCACCCACCCACATCCCGCACGAGGCCCCCGATCGAAAGACCCACGACCATGCGACGTCTCCACCTCTTCATCCCGCATCTGCCCCTCCACCTGGCGCGGGCCCGACGCTCCGAGCCCTTCCCGACCGGCCCGCTCGTGCTGGGCGGCCGGCCGTGGGATCCGGGGCCGGTCATCGACGCCGACCGGACCGCTCGAGCGCTGGGCGTCCGGCGCGGCATGCCATTGGCGAGCGCCCATCGACTCGTCCCTGAGGCGACCTTCATCGAGCCCGATCTCGATGTGGACCGGGCGGCGGCCGAGGCCGCATTCGAGGCGCTCGGCGCGTTTAGCCCGAGCCTGGCCGGGAGCGGCGACCCGACGGATGCCGCGTTCGGGTTGTTCGAGATGGGGATCGATGGCCTCGGGCCGCTGTGGGGTCCCGAGCCGGTGCTCATCGAGCGGGTGGCGGCGGCGCTGGCGGGCGCGTTTCCGGGCGAGACGTTGCGCCCGCGGGTCGGTGTCGCGGGCACGCACTTCGCCGCGACGATCGCCGCGGTCCACGCCCGTGCCGGCTCCCCGGTCGCGGTCGCGCCCGGCGACGAGGCCACGTTCCTCGCCCCGTACCCGTCCGGACTCCTGACGACGGACCTCGACGTCCGCGCTCGACTGACCCGGTTCGGGCTGCGGGAGATCGGGGCGGTGGCGGACCTGCCGCGATCCGCGTTGATCGCCCGATTCGGCGACGAGGGGGCCAGGCTGCACGCGCGGGCCCGTGGCGAGGAGACCGAGCCGTTCCGGGCCCGCCACGCTCCGGAGCGCCTGGCGCTCGCCCTGCCCATCGAGCCGCCGGTCGAGGATCTCGAGCCGTTGCGGTTCGTGCTCCACCGGCTCGTGGCCGCGATCACGACCCAGCTCACCTCACGGGGACTCGCCGCGGACCGCGCGCACCTGACCCTGGAGCTGGACCTGGCCTTCGCCGCGCGTGGGACGTCGCCGGGGATCGAGGTCGAACAGCGCTTCCCGGAACCCACCGCGGACCCCGAGGCCGTCGAGCGGCTGCTCTTCGCGCGGCTGGAACGGGAGCCGCCACCGGCCGCGGTCCAACGGCTGGAGCTGGAGTTGCGCGGCACCACCCCGGCCGCGGGGCAGCAACTGCCGTTGTTCGTGCCACAGGCCGCGCGCACGGCCCGGCTCGGCTGGCAGCTCGCGAGGTTGGCGCTGACCTACGGGGAGGATCGGGTCCGTCGGGTGGCGATCACGGATCCGGAGGCGCCACTCCCCGAGACTCGCTGGGCCTGGCGTCCGGTCGGACTGGGCGAGGATGCGGCGTCGTGACCCGGCCGCCCCATCCCGCCGCGGAACCCCGGTCGTGACCCGCCTCCTCCGCGAGCACCCCGCGATCGACGTCGAGCTCGATGCCGACGGGCGCCTGACTGCCATCCGCTGGAACGGACGGCGCGAGGCGGTCGAGGTCTGCAATCGATGGCGCGTGGAGGAATCGTGGTGGCGCGAGCCGATCGCCCGCGACTACCTCAAGGTCGTCGGGGAGCGATGGCTCGCGCTGGTATACCTGGACCGCATCTCCGGGACGTGGCACCTCGAGCGCCTGTACGACTGAAGGGCCGGCTTTTGACGGCCGATCAGCGCCCGCGGCCGATCCGGCCGAGGTGCGTGTCATGGAACGAGCTCGGGAACTTGAGGCCGTAGCCGGCGATCCGATCCATGCCGCTGTGCGCCACGAGGATCGCGCCGGCGGCGGCCAGCGGTACGCTGCCGATGGCCAGGCCGATCCCGGCGACGACGACACCGCTCGCCAGGTTGTGGACGACGTTGTAGAGGATCGCCCCGACGCGCGGGCCTCGCAGATATCCCACCATCGAAACGTCGGGGACGAGCAGCAGGAGGGCGAACGCCCACCATGGCAGCCCCAGGAAGAGGAAACCGGCGAGCCCGGCGGCGAAGGAGGCGGCCCCCTCGGCCCGCAACCAAGGCCTGATCCACGCAGGGTCCGCGGTCTCGCCCCCGCCCGATGCAGCCTGGCGTGTCGGGATGGTCATCGTCGAGTCGGGTTATACCACCGGGATCGACGTCATACTCGCTGGTCTCAGCGGACGGGCGACCCCATCGTAAGGGTGACGACGAACAGGACCAGGAACATGCCGATCACGAGGATCAGCACCCCGATATCACGTGGCTGAGCTGACTGCATGTGCGCCTCCCCCAAGGCTGCGCGGATCGGTCATCCCGCCCGATCGGCTGTGAGCATAGACGCGCGACCGTGTTCATATGTCGCGCGAACGCACCACCATTGTGGCACCGATGCACCATTTCGTCGGTTGCGCCACCCGAGATCGGTCAGCCCGGCGGGCAGGCTGCCCCGTAACGGACGATCACGAAGGTCAGGCCGCCCATCGGCTGGACCGAGGTCTGGATCCGGCAGTCACCATCGCCGACCGACTCGAGGACGAAGCCGCCGTCCTCCAATGGACCTGACAGCGACTCTGTGCCGAACGGTGCGGACTCGAGCGCGTTCTGCATCCAGCCCGCGATCTGGGCCGTGTCGTCGTGCGCGACGGAGTAGGTAGCGCTGACCGGATCGGGGTTGATCGGATCCGCGATCGTCGACCCGGGAAAGCGCGGGAACCCCGTCGGGACGTTGTCCCAGATGCGGCCCCACCCGGTCTCGGACTGGCTCCCGCCACCGGGACCCACGTTCTCCGAGGCTGAGGGCTCCGAGTCGGGAGCGACCGAGGGCGCGCTGCTCGCCGTCGAGTCATTCGAGGCGCAGGCTGCCACGATCAGACCCGCACACAGGAGGGCGACGACAGCGCGGGGACGACCGCGTCGATGGCGCATTCGCCCCCCAGTCTAGTCCGGCGGGCCGGCGGTACCCGCGGGTACCGACTGGCGACGGAACACGTGGACGCCAGCGCGCTTGCGCGCGAGATCCTCGAGATCGGTGGTCGTGCGGACCTCGTAGGACGCGAGCTCGACCAGATCCCGCACCGGCAGGTAGCGGCGACCCGGATCGCCCACGAGGACTTCGATCCCCGCGGTCCATGCCTGTTCCAGCCAGCCACCGACGCGGGTGGCGAGATCGGCCTCGTAGAAGCAATCACCGGCCAGGATCACGTCGACATCGGGTGGCGCCTCGTCGAGAAGGTCACGGGGCACGAGGCCGACGCGGACGTGGTTGGCCCGGGCGTTGAGTTCGATCGCGGCGTGCGCGAACGTATCGATGTCGGAAGCGAGCGTCCGAGCGGCACCAGCCTGCATGGCCGCGATCGCCACGAGCCCCGATCCGGACGCCAGATCCAGGACACGCTTGCCGGCGACGGTCGCGGGTCGGTCTCCGATGAAGCGCGCGAGTGCCATACCGCCCGCCCAGGCGAACCCCCAGTACGGCAGTGCTGCATCGTCATCCCCGGTGGCCACCTGGACGGCGCGCCACAACGCCAGTGCGTCGTCGGCAAGGTGCAGCCTCATGCCGGGCAACCCGGGCAGGGGCTGGAGTCGGGTTTCACGGAGAACGAAGGATCGCGACGAGTCCGTCACCGGCGTCCTTGATCGACCATCGGCCGATGCTACACGGGAGATGTGGCAGGACCCCGTCACCCCCAAGCGACGGGGTCCTGCAGGCCAGAGGTCGCTGCTCACCAGCGCTCCGGCGGGTCGGCGCCGACCATCGCGGTCGTTCGCCGCCTGGATCGTCCCGAGCCCCCCAGGCGCCGAGACGTTAGATAAGTGCTAGATCGCCGCCGCCTGGACCGCGATGACCGCGGGCAGGAGGACGAGGATCAGAAGCATCGCAACCACCACGGCGACACCACTCCGGAGCGCGGTCACGAGGACCGGTCGGAGGGGGTGATCGAAGCGGATGGGTGCGTGCATGCCGGTGAGACGCCGAACCCACCGATTGTGTTTCGTGGTTTCCGCTAGAACGTTTGTTCTATACTGACGAGCCCCTGCAAGCCCGGCCCCCGACCGGAGATCCCGTGGCGACCATCCCCTACGCCGAGCTCCACGCCCACACCAATTTCTCGTTCCTCGATGGGGCTTCGCCCCCGGACGAGCTGGTCGAGCGGGCCGCAGCGATCGGCCTGGCCGGGCTGGCCATCACCGACCGCAACGGCCTCTATGGCACCGTCCGATTCATGGGTGCG
Source organism: uncultured Anaerolineaceae bacterium (assembly GCA_964522905.1). Taxonomy (GTDB): domain Bacteria; phylum Chloroflexota; class Limnocylindria; order Limnocylindrales; family CSP1-4; genus SPCO01. Next base: position 10,392 of record CAZFXH010000041.1, on the reverse strand, counting down.
GCGGAGGAGATCGGCCTCCACGGCGTCGTCGGGACGGAGATCGAGTTGCTCGATCCGGCCGTCCCGGATCCGTCCCGCGTCGTCGTTCCGCCACGGCGTCCGCGGCGGCGCGGACGAGCCGCGGACGGGACTACCCCGTCTCCCGAATCGATCGTTGCGGAGGGCCGCCCGTCCCGGCCACGTCCCGAGCGCGCCCGGTTGCCCGGCCATCGCGACCCGGTCAAGGAGGACCTGCGCGGCATCGGCGAGCGGGCGCGTGGCCCGCATCTCGTGCTGCTCGCCCGCTCGGCGGTCGGCTGGCGGAGCCTGTCGCGGCTCATCTCCCGGGCGAACCTGGCCGGGACCAAGGGCGTGCCGCGCTTCCGCCAGGCGCTCCTCGACGAGCATCACGAGGGTCTTGTCGCGCTGTCGGGCTGTCGCCACGGGGAGATCGCGCGTCGCCTGCAGGTCGGCGATCGAGTCGGGGCGCGGGCGGTCGCGGAGCGCTACGCGACACTGTTCGGGCGTGGCGACGATCCGGCCTCGAGCGGCTTCTTCATCGAGCTTTCCCACCACCTCCTGCCCGACGACGACTGGCTCGTGGCGGAATCGGTGGCGCTCGCCGCCGAGCTCGGGTTGCCGGTCGTCGTCACCAACGACGTCCATTACGCAACGCCAGACGACCGCGAGCTGCACGACGTCCTGACCGCGATCAAGCACGGGCGGACGCTCGACACGCTCGCCGACCTGCGCCGCCCCGACGGCGAGTCGCATCTCAAGTCGGGCGACGAGCTGGCGGTGCTCGGTGGGTCGTTCGAACCGGCGGTGGCGCGGGCATGGCGAGAAGGGATCTCGACGTCGGTCGAGCTCGCGGCGTCGTGCTCGGTCGATCTCGGCTTCGAGCAGTACCGATTCCCGGGCTTCCCGGTTCCGAAGGGGGAGACGCCGTTCTCGTATCTCGTCGAGCTGTGCCAGGCCGGCGCCCGGAAGCGCTATCACCCGCTGACCTCGGCCGTCGTCAAGCGGCTCGCCCACGAGCTCGATGTGATCGAGCGGGCCGGACTCGCCGAGTTCTTCCTGATCTGCTGGGACCTGATGCGGTTCGCCAAGGAGCAGGGGATCCCGGCCCAGGGTCGCGGCAGTGCAGCCGGCTCGATCGTCGCCTACACCCTCGGGATCAGCCGGGTCGAGCCGATCCAGCACAACCTGCTCTTCGAGCGGTTCATCAACGAGGGCCGGACGACCTATCCCGACGTCGACATCGACTTCAGCTCCGCGCGGCGGGAGGAGATCATCCAGTACGTCTACAACCGCTACGGACCGGAGCACACGGGGATGGTCTGCAACCTCGTGACCTACCGGGCGCGCTCGGCGGTCCGCGAGGTCGGGGTCGCGCTCGGGTTCCCGCGGCCGCTCGTCGACCGGGTGGCCAAGGCGCTCGAAACGTACGACTCCGTGATGGTCCGGCGGGACCTCGAGGCGGACGGCGGGTTCGCGGAGTTCTTCAAGCGAACAGGCGAAGGCGAACCGGCCGAGGCGCTGGCAGCGACAGAGGCGGAGGGACATGGCCTCGTCGACAGCATGGGCCAGCTGAACACCCGGGTGCCGCTTGTCGGGAAGGTACCGCCATGGCGCCAGCCGCCGAAGCCGGTGGACCCGGATGCGCCGAAGCCGTTCGCCTGGCTGCGGGACCTCCCGGAAGGCGTCGTCGCCGCTGACCGCCCCCCCGTGATCGGTCAGGGCGATCAACCGACTCGGGAGCACGCTCGTCACGAAGCCGAAATGGCCCGGATCGATCCCGTGACGAGCGTGGTCGATGGCGATCTGACCGGTGAGACCGATCAGGGCGTCACGACCGGCTTCCGCGACGATCCGTTCGCGCCCCGGACGGCGATCCGTGGTGGTGGCACGTCCGGGGACGAGGGCGGACCAGGCGACACGCCGGCGAGCGTCGCCTGGCTGCGGGCGGGGAAGGGGACCGGCTACGCGGCGGAGCGCGACCGGTTGGTGCCGCCCGGACTGGTGGGGGGCCGGACGATCGATCCCGAGAGCGGCCAGGTCGAGCCGCCGCCTCGCGCGGCCGATCGGCTCGGCAGGCCTACTCGCTGGGATTCGCCCTCGAGGATTCCGCCAGCGCCACCGACGGCGACGATGGGTCGTGGTGGGTCGGCGGGCCAGTCGTCGGTCGCGAGGATCGAGCCCGAGCCGCCGCCGCAGGCCCGTGGCGGGAGCACTCGCGACATGTCTCACTGGGAGCGCTGGCTCGAATTCTGCGCCCGGATCGATGGCTTCCCGCGCCACCTCTCGATCCACAGCGGCGGCATGCTCGTGACGGCCGCGCCGCTCATCGACATCGCGCCATTGGAGCGGGCGACGATGCCGGACCGGGTCGTCGTCCAGTTCGACAAGCGCGACGTCGAGACGCTCAAGCTCATCAAGCTCGACCTGCTCGGCCTGGGGATGCTCGCCGCGATGGACGAGACGCTCCAGCTCATCGAGCACGACTGCGCGGTCTGTCTCGATCTCGATCGGCTGCCGGAGGACGTGCCGGAGGTCTTCGAGATGCTCCAGGCGGCCGATACGGTCGGGGTCTTCCAGGTCGAGAGCCGGGCGCAGATGCAGACGCTGCCGAAGTCGCGGCCGGGGAACCTCGACGACCTCGTGGTCGAGGTCGCGATCATCCGGCCCGGGCCGATCCAGGGGAACGCCGTCCACCCGTTCCTCCGGCGAAAGCAGGGCCTGGAGCCCGTGACGTATCTCCATCCCTCCCTGGAGCCCGTCCTCCGCGATTCGATGGGCGTGATCCTCTATCAGGAGCAGGTCATGCGGATCGCCATCGAGGTCGCGGGGTTCAGCCCGGCCGAGAGCGACGGGTTCCGCCGCGCGATGGGGACGTGGCGCTCGACCCGCGAGATGGAGAAGCTGCATCGGCAGTTCGTGGAAGGCGCCCTCCGCCAGCCGGGCATGACCGAGGAGGACGCCGAAGAGCTGTTCCGCCAGGTCGCGGCCTTCGCGAGCTTCGGGTTCGCGAAGTCGCATGCCGCGGCCTTCGCACGGACCGCGTACGAGTCGGCGTTCCTCAAGCTGTTCTACCCGGCCCAGTTCCTCGTGGGGCTCATCAACGCGCAGCCGATGGGCTTCTACCCGGTCGAGGTGCTCGTCAACGACGCGAAGCGCCACGGCGTGGCCGTGCTGCCCGTGGACATCAACGGCTCGTCATACAAGACGTCGACCGAGTGGGTCGGCCGGCCCGGCGAGCCGCTGCCGCCCGGTGTCGGGATCGAGGCGCGGCCGGAGCCGGTGGTCTCGTCGTCGTGCGTGCACCCATCCCCCCCGGCGCGCGAGCGCTGGACGCCGGAGGTGGCGATCGGCTGGGGCGTGCGGCTCGGGCTGGACCTCGTGAAGGGCATCGGGGAGCAGCACGAGGCGCTCCTGGATGACGAGCGGGATCGCGGCCCGTACCGGAGCCTGGTCGATGTCGTGGAACGGACCGGGCTGCCCGAGGAGGTCCTGGAGCGGCTCATCCGGAGCGGGGCGATGGACTCGCTCGGTCGGCCGCGACGCGAGCTGTTGTGGCAGCTGCGCGAAGTCGCGGGGGCGTCACGAGGACGCGTGGATGGCCGGACTCTGCGGGCTCTGGGCCGCGCGGCCGGGAAACGGAGCGCCGCCGCCGGCCGCCCGATGGACCTGCGGCTCCCCGCGACGGACGCGCCGGTACTCCCCGCGATCACCGAGTCGGAGCGGATCGGAGATGCCTACGCGGTCCTGGGCGTTGATGCGCGGCGACAGGTCGTGGGGCTGTTCCGGCCGGCGCTCGACCGGTTGGGCGCCGTGACGAATGCGGCTCTCGCCGACCGGCGTCCGGGCCGGGTCCGCGTGGGCGGCCTGGTCGTGACCCGCCAGCACCCGATGACGGCCAAGGGCACGGTCTTCCTCGCGCTGGAGGACGAGACGGGGATGGTCAACGTGACCCTCTGGCCGAGCACGTGGGAGCGGCTGCGCGGGGTCGTCCGGCGACACGCGCTGCTGCTCGTGGACGGGGAGTTGCAGCGGGAGGGCATGGTCGTGAACCTCGTGGCCCACGAGGTCCGGCCACTCCCCGAAGTGGCCGCGGAGGCCGGTGGCCCGGAACGGCCGGGCGGCGTCCGCCAGATGGGGCAGGCCGGGATGCGGCGGCTCGGCTGAGCCGCGTCGGGCGCCGCCCGCCTGGCGGCCCCAAGCGCCCGGTGTGCTGCCCGGGGTCAGCGGCGGGCGCCCGCCTTCTGGCCGGATGTCGAGCGACTCCGACCGTCGTTGCCGCGCTTGGATGGCGGACGGTTGCGTCCACGGTTCGGGCTCGAGAGCTGCAGGAACCGGCGATACCACGCGGCCGCGGATGCGAACAGCGCGCCCATGATCGGGGAGAAGACCACGGACGAGACGACGGCCGCGTTCGGCTCGGCGGCGAACACCTCGGCGAAGCCCGCTGGCAGGACACCGTTGTACCCGAGCACGGTGTAGCAGACCGCGCTCACCAGGCCGACGATCGCGCCGAGGAGCCAGCTCGCTCGCGGCGCGAGGAACCCCGCGATGAACACGCCGCCGATCGCCGGCGTGACGACGAAGTACTGGAAGGCGAACTGGCTCAGGACGTCCGCTCCCCGGTTGAAGCCCGTCAGCACCGCCGCGCCGATCGTGAGCACGATCGGCAGCCACAGCGCCTTGTTCGTCATCAGACGAGGCAGGGCTCGCAGGTCTCCTGGGGCATCGAGCGGGCGGAACGCCAGCCGAGCAGCCTTGAAGATCCCGATCCGACCCGTCGGCTCCGTGGCCGAGCGGGTGGCGCCTGGCCTGGCTGACGGCGACGCTTCGGCGTCTTCCGTCTCGTCGTCGATGCTCGTGTCGTCGAGGAGCCCGTGCTCGGCTCGATAACGCCGGCGTGCCGCGGCGCGGTTGGTTCTCTTGGCGCGAGCCACGATCACTCCTGAGTTTGTCGATAGGTGGACGGGTGCGCGCCATCGTAGTCGATAAGTGCCGGGTAAGGGCCATCTGATATCACTGGTCCGGCGCCGCCGCTCGCTCATCGCCGCCAGTTTCCCGCCCGTCCCCGCCGGGAGGTCAGGCATGGATCGCGCCCGGCGCGCGGGGATCACCGCGCTTGTCATCGCCCTCATCCTGGTCCCGGTGGGGTTACCCGCCGGTGCCCAACGAACCGCCGCGGCCGAGGTTGCGTGGCCGGTCTCGACGCTGGTCGTCTCGGAGGTCCAGACCGGCGGCGCGAGCGCATCGGACGAGTTCGTCGAGATCGCCAACCAGGGCACAGGGCCGGTCGACCTCGTCGGCCTCGAACTCGTGTACGCGACGTCGTCCGGGTCGACCGTTACGCGCAAGGCCGTGTGGGACAGCTCGTTCCTGCTCGAGATCGGGCAGCGGGTGCTGGTCGCCAACGGCGCGGGAGCTTTTGGGCCGCTCGGGGACGCCGTCTACAGCGGCGGCTTCGCGGCGACCGGCGGGGCGGTGGCGCTGCGGGTGGTCGGCGGGACCGTCGTCGACGCGGTCGGCTGGGGCGACGCGACCAACCCGTTCGTGGAAGGCGGCCCGGCGCCAGCGCCGGCTGCCGGCTCGAGCGCGGAACGCTCGCCCGGTGGCGCGCTCGGGAATGGCGTGGACACGAATGACAACGCGCTCGACTGGTCTGTGAACCCGACGCCGAACCCCCAGCGATCGACCGATGCGCCGGTACCCGCGCCCGGGGCGAGCCCCAGTGCGAGCCCGACCCCGACAACCACGCCGACCCCGACACCGACCATCGAGCCGACGCCGACCCCGACGCCTGCCCCGAGCCCGACGCCGGCGCCGAGCCCAAGCCCGACCCCGACGCCCACCGTGACCCCGACCCCGACCCCGACACCGACACCGACGCCGAGCCCGATCACGATCGCCGCGGCGCGAGCCCTCCCCGACGACACGGCGGTCACGATCGCGGGCACCCTCACAACCGCGCTCGGGGCGCTCGAGAGTGGCCGGACTGCGTTCCTCGAGGACACGACCGCCGGGATCTCGCTGTACCTCGATGCGGCCGTGGTCGGGACGTTGCCGGCTGGGATGGCTGTCGTCGCCAGGGGAACGCTCGACACCAGGTACGCACAGCGCACGCTCCGCGTCAGAGAGAGCGACCTCGTCGTCACGGCCGAGGTCGGCGTCCCCGTGGCCATCCCGATCACGACGGGGTCCGCGGGCGAGGCCTTCGAAGGTCGGCGCGTATCGGTGGGCGGGTCCGTCGTCGGTGCATCGGACATCCTTGCGGACGGTCTCGCGGTTTCAGTCGACGACGGCAGCGGCCCGATCCGGATCGTCGTGGCGCCCGACGCGCTGGGCGATCGAGCCCTGCCGGGCGGAACGGTCGTCGCCGCGGCGGGATCGCTCGGGCAGCGCGACAGCAGCGGGACCGGCACATCCGGATACCGCCTCTACCTCACCGTGGCCGCCGACCTGGTGATCCACCAGCCGTCTCCGACGCCGACACCGACGCCCACGCCGTCCTCGACACCGACCGCTGCGCCGACGGCCTCACCGCAACCTACCGCGACTCCGACCCCTGGCGCGACGTCCTCACCGACGCCATCGGCCTCCATCTCACCGACGCCCGACCCCACGGTCCTCACGATCGGGACAGCGCGGACGAGGTCCATCGGCTCGGTCGTGACCGTTCGCGGCGTCGTCACCGCGGAGCCTGGTCGGCTCGGGTCGCCAGCGCTGCTCGCCATCGCCGACTGGAGTGGCGGGATCGTCGTGAAGCTGCCCGACGGCGTCGCGGCTCCCGGACGCGGGGCACTGCTCGAGATCCGCGGTCGATTGGCCGACCCGTATGGCCAGCTCGAGATCCGGCCGGCGGCCGATTCCGTCTCCGCCTCGGGGACCGGCACGTTGCCGGGCCCACTCGCCCTGGGCTCCGGCGGTCCAGACGAGACGACGGAGGCGAGGCTGGTCGGGATCACCGGCACGGTCGTCGAGAAGCCCACCCGGTCGACGAGCGGCGACATCGGTCTGTGGGTCGAAACCTACGGTGGTGCCCGTGTCCGCGTGATGGCCGATGCGTCCAGCGGCATCATCTCGTCGATGGTCTCGAAGGGCGCGACCTATCGCATGATCGGAATCGCCGGCCAGCGAGCCTCGCGGAAGGGCGCGCTCGATGGATACCGGGTGTGGCTGCGCGACGCCGCAGACCTCGAGTTCGTCACCGGGCCCCCTGTGTCGCCGTCGTCGTCAGCCTCACCGATCTCGTCGCCGCGACCCACCGCGAGCACGTCGACCGGCACGAACGCGACCTCGATCGCCACGGCCCTGCGGATCACCGATCGCGACGTGACCATCGAGGCGACGGTGTCGGCTCCCGCGGCCCTCCTCGATGCGACGGGGCGGCGGATCGTCGTCCAGGACGCGACCAGGGCCATCGAGATGTTGCTCCCCAAGGACATCCCGGCCCCGGCAGTCGGCACACGGATCCGGGCCACCGGACGAGTGGGCCTGGCGTACGGCGCCCCGCGGATCCGTGCGGTCTCGATGGAGCGGCTGGGTTCCGGACGCGTCCCGGCGGCCCTCCGCATCCGTGGACCGCTTGGCGCGGCCGACACGTGGCGGCTCGTCACGGCCTCGGGCCGCATCGAGGACGTCCGCAAGCTGGGCGATCGATGGCGGGCCGAGATCGTTGTCGGCTCGGCTCGCCTGGTCGTCGTCGGCCAGCCGGGTGCCAGGATCCCCGTCGCGAGCGTCGCCGAAGGCCACTCGATCGAGGTCACCGGCATCGTTCGTCCCGCCTACCCGAGCGCCACCGATCGCCGGCCGACGATCCTGCCGCGGTCACGAGGCGATCTGCGGATCGGACGCGGCCCGACGGACGGCGGACCGACGAGCGGGACTCCGACGGGAGGCACGGTCTCGGGCGGAGGGCCGAGTGGCTCTCAAACGGCTTCGGGTGGCGCGACCGTGAGCGGCGCCGTGAACGGGGAGACCGTTCCAGACGCCGACCTTGTCGACCTGGGATCGATCCTGGGTACCACGGTCCGCGTGGGCGGCCTTGTCGTCGACGTCCGGCCCGACGGCTTCATCCTCGATGACGGCACGGCCCAGGCACCGGTGGCGCTGCGGGGTGCGGCCGCGGATTGGATCCCGCTCATCGAGCCGGAAGACGCGATCAACGTGGTCGGCCGGGTCGAGCGGCTGGACGGCGGCCCGCTCGCCGTGGTCGTGACCGATCCTGCCACCATCGTGCTGGGCAGTGACCCGACCGCACCCAGCGTCGGCGCGCTTAGACCGCCGAGCCCGGCGAGCCCGGCGGCGAAGGAGGCGGCCGGCGAACCGCGGCCTCGGTCGGCAGGGTTCGGCGACGATCTCGGCGCCCTCCCAGGTGCGGGCGCGGGTTTCGCGTCGCTCGTCGGTGTCAGCCTTGCCTCGCTTGGCGTGACACTCCTGCGACGGCGCCAGGCCCGCCGACTCCTGGCCGCCCGGGTCGCTGCGCGGCTGTCCGCCATCGGGAGCCCGGATCCGCTCGGCGAGCCCCTCACGGAGCCCATCGGCGGGCCGGGCCGTGGGGCCGGCGAGGGGCCTGGCGGCGTGTCGTCCAGGGCCTGAACGTGGGCTGAGCGTGGGCCGTGCGTGGGCCGAGCGTGGCCGGACGGGCGTCATCCACGCTCAGCCACGCTTGACTCACGCACGAACGGGGGCCTATTCTCGGCCGAGTTTCGCGCCAGCGAAGCAGCCACGTGAGCGAGGGAGAGGTCTTGCCGAACGCGGAAACCCGCGTCGATAGCCCGAGAGATCGCCGGATAGCGATCCCTGAAGGGGAACGGCAGTACCACATAGGACTCGGACGGGGTGACCTGGCCGAGTACATCCTCCTCCCCGGCGACCCTGATCGAACATCCCAGATCGCGACGCGCCTCGATTCCATCGAGCTCGAGCACCAACACCGGGAGTTCGCCACGGTCACCGGGACGTTTCGAGGTCAGCGGGTCTCGGTCGTGTCGACCGGGATCGGCACCGACAACGTCGAGATCGTCGTGGCGGAGATCCTGGCGATCACGGAACGGCCCACCTTTGTCCGTGTCGGGTCGTGTGGGGCGCTGCAGCCGGAAATGAACCTGGGAGACCTGGTTATCACGACGGGTGCGGTCCGCCTCGAATCGACCACCAGCTACTTCGTCCACGATGGGTATCCCGCGGTCGCCGATTACGAGGCGATCTCGGCACTCATCGAGGCCGCGGAGCGACTCGGTTACCGCTACCACGTCGGAGTGACGGCGACGGCACCGGGATTCTTCGGGGCGCAAGGGCGTCCCATCCCGCAGTTGCCCATCCGCTACCCCGACCTGGCAGAGGACATGGCGCGCCAGCGCGTCATGAACTTCGAGATGGAGGCATCGGCCCTGCTCGTCCTCGCGTCCCTCGCCCGGTGTCGAGCCGGTGTCGTCTGTGCGGTGTATGCCAATCGGACCACCGGCCAGTTCATCGAGGGAGCGGCCAAGGACGCGGCAGAGGCAGCCTGCGTCGACACGGGCTTGGAGGGCCTGATCGTGCTCGCCGAGATGGATGCTCAGAAACGAACTGCTTCGACGGACCGCTGGCGCCCGTCGCTGTGGACGACCGAAACCGCGCGAACCTGAGAGCGGATACGGGACGAAGGTTCCCGTGACGCTCGCGTTGCACCCGAGGAGGCAGACCGAATGGCCGAGGCCTATTGCGTCAAGGACAAGCAGAAGGTGGAAGTGCTGAACCCCCAGCGCATCACCATGAAGAACGGCAAGGCCGCCCTCCAGGGCACCTGTCCGATCTGCGGAGGCAAGGTCTTCAAGATCGGCGGCTGAGCCGTCCAGCCTGAAGCACCACGGCCCCCGCCGGCGACGGTGGGGGCCGTTCCATGTCCCGGACGGTCGCACCGGACCCCTTGTTAGAATGACTGCGACTCCCCGAGAGGTTTCTGCGCCCCGCAACGCGCTTCGTCTACCCGCGGTCCGATCCCGACCGCCAGGAGGTCCCACGATGGCAGTCCGCGTCGGCATCAACGGCTTCGGCCGCATCGGCCGTCAATCGCTCAAGGCGCTCATCGAGCGTGCGCCCGACGTGGAAGTCGTCGCGGTCAACGACCTCGTCGATGCCGAGATGAACGCGCTGCTCTTCAAGCACGACTCGACGTATGGCGCCTACGACGGCGAGGTCAAGGCCGGGGACCACTCGATCCTCATCGACGGTCGCGAGATCAAGATCCTTGCTGAGCGTGATCCGGCCGCCCTGCCATGGGGTGACCTCGGCGTCGAGATCGTCCTCGAATCGACCGGCATCTTCACCGACGCCACCAAGGCCCGCGCCCACATCGACGCCGGCGCCCAGAAGGTCATCATCAGTGCGCCGGCCAAGAACGAGGACATCACGATCGTC
>CAZFXH010000040.1:0-8847 GCA_964522905.1 uncultured Anaerolineaceae bacterium | reverse complement strand
GGGCCTGGCTGCGCGGCGCCGGTGGCCGCGACTTCGACCCGTTGCCGTCGGCCGGGTTCAGCGAGGGTGGCGCCGTCGCCGGCTGACACTTCGGCGTACCATCGCGGCCATGTCCAGCCCGACCGACCTGCCGCCCAACGTTCGCCGTCTGGTCGATGAGATCGAGAACGAGATCGGCGAGACGTCCGTCGCGACCGACGACATCACGGGTTCACGCGGCAAGGACCACGCGGGCGAAGTACCCACCGACAACGGCAAGGTCGAGGCGGCCGTCCGCGAGATCCTGCTCGAGATCGGCGAGGACCCCGACCGCCAGGGCCTGCAGGGCACCCCGGAGCGGGTGCACCGCATGTACACCGAGCTGACCGCCGGCTATCACGTCGACCCGGACCGGCTGATCAACGGCGCCATCTTCGACGTCGATTACAGCGAGATGGTGATCGTCAGGGACATCCCGTTCTACTCGCTGTGCGAGCACCACCTGCTGCCGTTCTTCGGGACCGCCGCCGTGGCCTACATCCCACGCGGCCGGGTCATCGGGCTCTCCAAGATCCCGCGCATCGTCGAGACCTACGCGCGGCGGCTCCAGGTCCAGGAGCGGCTCACGCAGGAGATCGCCCAGTTCCTGCAGGACCGCCTGGAGCCGCAGGGCGTCGGCGTGGTCATCGAGGCGACCCACCTGTGCGCGGTCATGCGCGGCGTGCGCAAGCCCGGGACGGTCATGACCACCTCGTCGGTCCTTGGGCTCTTCCGGACTCGCGACCGCACCCGATCGGAATTCCTCGACCACCTCGCGCGGCGGGCCCCCGGCGTCTGACCAGGCGCTCGGGTGCGTGCCCGGCTCGCGTACGATACGGCCATGGCCGACCGACGCCTCAAGATCCTGATCGCGAAGCCCGGCCTCGACGGCCACGACCGGGGCGCCAAGGTCCTCGCGCGCGGGCTGCGCGACGAGGGATTCGAGGTCGTCTACACCGGCCTTCGCCAGACGCCCGAGATGGTCGCCACAGCCGCGCTCCAGGAGGACGTCGACGTGGTCGGGCTGTCGATCCTGTCGGGCGCGCACATGACGCTCGTGCCGCGCATCACGAAGCTGCTCGCGGAATCGGGCCTGGGCGACGTGCTGGTCACGGTCGGCGGGATCATCCCCGACGACGACGTTCAGCCACTGCGGGACGCCGGCGTGGCCGCGGTGTTCGGGCCGGGGACCACGATCGCAGCGGTCGCGGACTTCCTGCGGGCCAACGCACGGCCGCGCGACTAGGGTGGGGGAGGACGCCTCTCCCCAGGTCTCGACCCGGGCAACGGAGCTGGGGGATGCGGCGATGGCCGGCGACCGCGGAGCGCTGGCCAGGCTCCTGACCGCGGTCGAGAACCGGACACCACTCGCGGAGGCGGCGCTGCGTCGCCTGTATCCCGTTGCCGGCAAGGCGCACCTCGTGGGGATCACGGGCCCGCCGGGTTCGGGCAAGTCCACGCTCGTGGCGGCGCTGATCGGAGTGGTCCGGGCGGCGGGACGGGCCGTCGCGGTCGTCGCGGTGGACCCGTCCTCGCCGATCACAGGGGGCGCGCTGCTGGGTGATCGGGTCCGGATGCAGTCGTACGCCGGGGATCCGGACGTGTTCATCCGCTCGATGGCCTCGCGCGGGCACGCCGGCGGCCTCGCCTCCACGACGACCGCTGCGGCGGCGGTGCTCGATGCGGCCGGGTTCGACCTCGTGCTCATCGAAACGGTCGGGACCGGCCAGAGCGAGGTCGAGGTCGCGGCGGCCGCCGATACGACAGTCGTCCTCGAGGCGCCCGAGATGGGCGACGAGGTCCAGGCGATCAAGGCGGGGTTGCTCGAGGTCGCGGACCTGGTCGTGGTGAACAAGGGCGACAAGCCGGGGGCGCTGCGGACCGCCGCCCAGCTTCGAGCGATGCTGGTGCCGACCGTGGGACGTGGTCCCGCCTCGCCGGAGCGCCCGGCACCCAAGCGCCCGGAGGTGCTGGTCACGACGGCCTCGACCGGGGAGGGCGTGCCGGAACTGCTGGTCGCGCTCGATCGGCATCGCGCCGGCGCACGGGAGGGGATCGGCGAGACGGCCCGCCGAACGCGGGCCGCAGCGCAGGTCCGGGCCATCCTCGCGGAGCGCGTGGCCGAACGCCTGCGCGACGACGCGCTCGCGCCCCTGACGAACTCCCTGGTCGACGACGTGGCGGAGCATCGGGTCGACCCCTACACCGCCGCCGACCGTCTGCTGGACGCGATGCTCCGGGAGCGCTCGTGACCGCCGAGGCGCCCGCCGACGAGGTCGGGCTCGTCACGCCGTCGTTCCTGGCCCTCTCAGCGGCGGCGCTCGTGTTCTTCATCGGGGGGAGCGTCGTGCTCCCGGTGGTCGGGCCATTCGCGACCGGCCCGCTGGGCTCCGACGCCGGTGGCGCCGGGCTGGCGTTCGGGGCGTTCGCGGGCGCCGCACTCTTGATGCGCCCCGTGGTCGGATGGGCCGCGGACCGCTTCGGCCGCCGTCCACTGCTCCTCGGCGGCGCGCTGTTGTCCGTCGCCGCGATCGCGCTGCACTTCGCCGTGGATTCGATCGCGTTGTTCGTCGTCGCGCGCGGCCTCCTCGGCGTCGGCGAAGCGTTCTTCTTCGTGGCGGTCCTGGCCGCCGGGGCGGACATCGCCCCGCCGTCGCGCCGGGGCGAGGCGCTCAACCTCCTGTCGCTGTCGCTCTACCTGGGTCTCGGGATCGGGCCACTCATCGGGGAGGCCGTCCTGCGGGCCTGGAGATTCGATGGCGTCTGGTTGGCCGCGCTCATCCTGACCGGCGTCGCCGCGGCGTTGTCCCTCATCGTCCCCGAGACGTCGCCGACGGTCCTGGCGCCACGAGCAGGCCCTCGCCGCCGCGCGCGGCTCGTCCATCCAGCGGCCATCTTCCCGGGCATCCTGATCCTGGCCGGCACCTGGGGCATGGCGGGATTCCTCGCGTACCTGCCGCTCCATGCCGCCGCCGTCGGCATGGACGGAGCCGGAATCCCGTTCGCCATCTATGCCCTGCTGGTCTGCGGTCTGCGCCTGGTCTTCGCGAAGCTGCCCGACCAGCTGGGCCCCGCGCGACTTGCCGCCGGCGCGCTGGCGGTGACTGCCGTCGGGCTTTCCGTCCTCGGGCTGGCAGCCAGTCCGTTCGGTCTCATCGCGGGCACCGTCCTGTTCGGGGCGGGGGTCGCCTTCCTGGTCCCCTCGCTCCTCACCTTGGCCGTCTCGCGCGTCGATGAAATGGAGCGGGGCACCGTCGTCGGGACGGCAAGCGCGTTCCTCGACGTGTCGTTCGGGTTGGCACCGGCCGTGCTCGGGTTCGTCGCGCTGGGCAGCGGATTCGGAGCGACGTTCCTGGTCGGGGCCGCGGCGTCGGCACTCGGGTTCGTGCTGCTGCTTGTCCGTCGTTCGGCTGTCCTGTCGCCGGCGCCCGGTAGGCTTGTCCTATGACCGTGATCGAGCGGGTGTTCGTCGCAGGCGCCGGGCTGATGGGCCACGGGATCGCGCAGGTGCATGCGGCCATCGGCAAGCGCGTCGAACTGTACGAGCCGGATCTCGACCGCGCACAGGCGGGGCGGGAGCGCGTCGCAGGCAACCTCGAGCGCGCCGTAGCCAAGGGCCGCCTCAGTGCGGACGAGCGCGACGCGACGCTCGGCCGGATCGAGGCGACCGCCGACGTGAGCGCGGTTGCCGCCGCCGACCTCGCGATCGAGGCCGTCTTCGAGGATGTGGCGGTCAAGACCGACCTGTGGCGCGAGCTCGACCGCCACGCGCCGTCGCACGCGATCTTCGCGACGAACACGAGTTCGATCTCGATCCAGCAGCTCGCCGAGGCGGTCGCGCCCGAGCGGCGCGGCCGGTTCATCGGCATGCACTTCTTCAGTCCTGTGCCCGTGATGCCGCTGGTCGAGCTCATCCGTGGCGAGTCGACCGCTGACGACACCGTCGAGGCCGTTCGGGCCCTGTCGGCGGAGCTCGGCAAGCAGGTCATCGTGTCCGTCGACCGGCCCGGTTTCATCGTGAACCGCATCCTCATGCCGTTCCTTGCGGAGGCGATGCGCGCGTACGAGGAGGGCGTGGCGACCGCCGAGGATATCGACGCCGGCGCCCGCATCGGGCTGAACCACCCGATGGGACCGCTCGAGCTCGCCGACTTCATCGGGCTCGACGTCTGTCTTGGGATCATGCGAGTCCTGGAGGACGGGCTTGAGCTCGAGCACATGCGCCCGCCGCGCGTGCTCGTGGAGCTCGTCGACGCCGGCAACCTGGGCCAGAAGACGGGACGCGGCTTCTACACCTACCCGCGCGGCTGACCCGCCGCCTCGATCACGGACCGGAGCGTCCGATCGAGCGTGTCGAGGCCGAATGGCTTGGCCAGCAGCGTCACGTCATGCGTCGCCGCGAAGCTCTCGAGCCTGGGATCGAGGACATCGCCACTCATGATCACGATGCGCCTGGCAAGCTCCGGTCGGACGTCCACCAGCGCCTCGTAGACGTCGATGCCGGAGACACCCGGCATCTGGTGGTCGCACAGCACGGCCGCATGTTGGCCTGACGTGGCAAGCTCGAGCGCTTCCGGACCGCTGGCAGCCAGCTCCGGCCGATAGCCCAGAAGCGGCAGGGCCTTTTCGAGGAAGACCCGGAACGAGGGCTCGTCGTCGAGCACCAGGATCGCGGGTGGCGTGTCGATCGACACGCTCGTGGTCGTCGTCGGTGCCTGGGGGTTCGATACCGGGTTCGTCGCGGAAGCGCCGTCTGTCGCGCCGTTCGGTGCCCGCTGACGAACGACATCGAGCAGCTGCTGGACGATCCGCCGTGTCCGGGCCGCTTCCTCCAGCAGCAGGTCCGCGCTGCGGCGAAGGTCTTCGGGTAACGACGGGTCGCGACGGATGACCTGGCTGAAACCGACGATGGAGGCCAGCGAGTTCGTGAGCTCGTGCTCGATGTCCGCGGGGACGTCGGCGGGCGTGTCGGGCGTGGCGGGCTCGTCCGGCTCTCGCACGCCGCTATCCTAGCGGCGTGAGCTGGGTGCTGACGGACGAGGAACGACTGCTCCAGGCGACCGCTCGCGAGTTCGCCCAGCGCGAGGTGGCCCCGGGCGCCATCGAGCGCGACGAGGCCGAGCGCTACGACCGATCGCTGTTCACGGCGATGGGGGCTCTGGGGCTGACGGCGGCGCCGTTCCCGGCCTCCGTTGGGGGAGCCGGGTTCTCGTACCTCGGTTGGACGCTCGTCATGGAGGAGCTCGGTGCCGCGGACATGGCGGTGGCCGTGTCCCTGTCCGTTCACATCCTGTCGCAGTACCCGGTCGTGACCTGGGGAACGGACGAGCAGCGAGCGCGCTGGTTGCCCGCGATGCAGTCGGGTGAGGCCCTGGGTGCCTTCGCGCTGACCGAACCGCATGCCGGATCCGATGCGGCGGCGATCCGGACGCGGGCGGAGCGGGTCGGGCCGGCGGATGCGCCGACCGCGTACCGCTTGACCGGGACGAAGATCTGGATCTCCAACGCCCCGGAAGCGGATCGATACCTCGTGTTTGCAACGGTCGACCCCGACGCAGGGCCGGCGGGCATCGCGGCCTTCCTGGTCGAGAAAGGGACGGTCGGGTTCCGGTTCGGAGCGCACGAGCGGAAGATGGGGATCCGTGCCTGCCCGGCCGCGGAACTGGTCTTCGAGGCATGCGAGGTGCCCGTCGCGAACCGCCTGGGGGCCGAGGCGGACGGGTACCGGATCGCCCTGTCGGCGCTGGGGGAGGGGCGGGTGTCGATCGCGGCCGCGTGCGTGGGGCTGGCACGTGCCGGTCTCGAGGCTGCTGCCGGCTACCTCGGGGAGCGGCAGGCGTTCGGGGGGCCGCTGTCCGACCAGCAGGGATTGCGGTTCATGCTCGCGGAGATGGCGCGGGACGTGGCGGCGGCGCGGGCACTCAGCAGGGTCGCCGCGGCGGCCAAGGATCGCGGCGAGCCCCTGGCGGAGGTCTCGTCACTTGCCAAGTGGACCGCGTCGGATACGGCGATGCGCGTCGCGACCGATGCGGTCCAACTGTTCGGCGGGAGCGGCTACTCGCGCGAGACCGGCGTGGAACGCCTGATGCGCGACGCCAAGGGCGCCCAGATCTACGAGGGCACGAACCAGATCCACCGCGAGATCGTGGCGGCCGAGGTCCTGAAGCGGGCCGGGGGCGGCTAGGGCCTGATCCCGGTCGGCGGCCGCGGCCGGATCAGTAGTGCGCCCGCGGTTCGGGGTGGTGATCCCGTGCCCGCACCCACAGCCCCACCGCAATGACTTCCTGCCAATTCGCCCACCGGACGATCGTGTCGAAGCGGGCCACCAGCGTCTCGGCGAGGTGCCGAATCTTGCGCAGCCACCGGCGTAGAATCGCGGCATGCAACGAACCAAAGGCCAGACCTTCATCGTCAGCGCCGCCCGCACGCCGATCGGCAAGTTCGGTGGCGCTCTGAGCACGGTGCCCGCGACGGAGCTCGGCGGTGTCGCCATCCGGGCTGCCGTCGAGCGCGCCGGCCTGGATCCGGCCACCATCGAAGTCGACGACGTGTTCATGGGCCAGGTGCTCCAGGCCGGCGTCGGGCAGGCGCCAGCCCGCCAGGCCGCGCTGAGCGCCGGCCTCCCGGACACGACGAGCGCAACGACCATCAACCGGGTCTGCGGTTCGGGCCTCAAGGCGATCATGCTGGCGGCCTCGGAGATCCGGGCCGGCGACGCGGAGCTCGTCATCGCGGGGGGCATGGAGTCGATGAACGGGGCGCCGTACGTCCTGCCAGGTGCCCGCTTCGGTCTGCGGCTCGGGAACGCCCAGCTCATCGACTCGACCGTCAATGACGGCCTGTGGTGCGCCATCGAGGACTGCCATATGGGCACCCACGCCGAGCGCGTGGCCATCAGCGAGCATGTCAGCCGCGAGGACCAGGACGCGTTCGCGCTCGGCAGTCACCAGAAGGCGATCGCGGCGATCGACGGCGGCCGCTTCGACGCCGAGCTCACGCCGGTCACCGTGCGCGACGCCAAGGGTCGCGAAACCGTCGTGACGACCGACGAAGGTCCGCGACGCGACTCCACCGCCGAGGCCCTTGCCAGGCTCAAGCCGGCCTTCGAACTGCCCGACGGCGAGGACCGCGGTGAGACGACCGAAGGCACGGTCACCGCCGGCAACGCCCCGGGTATCACGGACGGCGCCGCCGCTACGCTCGTCGCCTCCGAGCGTGCCGTGGAGCGCCTGGGCCTCAAGCCCCTTGCCCGGATCGTGGGCTATGCCCAGGCCGAAGTCGCCGCCAAGTGGCTGTTCCTCGCCCCGGTCGAAGGCGTCCGCCGGCTGCTCGATCGTATCGAGCTTTCGATCGACGACTTCGACCTCATCGAGATCAATGAAGCCTTCGCCGCCCAGACCCTGGCCGACGGCCGAGCCCTCGGCTTCGACTGGGACAAGGTCAACGTCAACGGCGGCGCGATCGCGCTCGGCCACCCCATCGGGGCGAGCGGTGCGCGGATCGTGGCCACGCTGCTGCATGAGCTCGAACGGCGCGAGGGCCGCTACGGCCTCGCGACCCTGTGCCTGGGCGGTGGCGGCTCGGTCGCCATGGCAGTCGAGCGGGTCTGATCATGACCGAGGCCGACCCGCGCGCCCACATCGTCGCGAGCCTCCAGAGCGAGCATGAGCCGTCCCTCCGAGCCTGGCTCGACGGTCACGCCTGAGCCGGGCGGCCAGCCCGGCGCTCTGACCTTGAGCGAGGACGACCGGCGCGTGCTGGCCTTGTGGGCTGCCGACTGTGCCGAGCGGACGCTGCCGGTGTTCGAAGCGCAGGCTCCCGACGACTCCCGGCCTCGGGATGCGATCGACGGTGTGCGAGCCTTCGCGCGTGGCGAGATGCGGATCGGGCCGGTCCGTACCCTGGCCGTCGCGGCGCACGCGGCGGCGAGGGAGGTCGGCGAGCCGGCCGCAACGGCCGCCGCTCGCGCGGCGGGTCACGCAGCCGCCGTGGCGCACATGGCATCCCACGCACATGGCGTGGCCTATGCGGCGATCGCCGCCGGGCTGGCCGCCCGCGACGACCCGAGCGCTGTCGCCGACGAGGCCCGCTGGCAGCAGGGCCACCTCACGCCAGAGGCAAGCGCGATCCTCGCGGAGCTGCCAGCGCCGCCCCGCTCCGCCGGAACGCTCAGTGCGCTCCAGCGAGGCCTGCATGCATACGTTCTGCGGCGCGGCTGACCTACACTCGCGTCCATGACCGAGACCGCCACCACGCCGCCGAGTGCCACTCCCATCGACGTCCCCACCTTCCGGCTCTTCATCGCCGGCGAGTGGGTCGATTCCACGAGCGGCCGCACGTTCGAGAGCCACAATCCGGCGGACGAACGCGACATCGTCGGGCGTTTCCAGCAGGGCACCGCGGCGGACGTCGCGATGGCCGTCAGCGCGGCCTGGGCAGCCCGGCCGATGTGGCAACGCACCCCGGCGCCGAAGCGCGGCGAGATCATGTTCGCGTTCGCCCACCTCATGGCCGAGCACAAGGAACGTTTGGCTCGGGCGATGACCCGCGAGATGGGCAAGGTCCTCTCCGAGGCCCGCGGAGACGTGCAGGAAGGCATCGACATCGCTTACCTGATGGCCGGCGAGGGACGCCGGATGTCGGGCGACACGGTCCCGAGCGAACTCCCCGACAAGTGGGCGATGAGCATCCGCCAACCCATCGGTATCGCCGGGATCATCACGCCGTGGAACTTCCCGATGGCCATCCCGTGCTGGAAGATGATGCCGGCCCTCGTCACCGGCAACGTCGTGATCTTCAAGCCGGCATCCGATACGCCGCATTGCGCCA
>CAZFXH010000039.1:0-4178 GCA_964522905.1 uncultured Anaerolineaceae bacterium | reverse complement strand
CGTCGGGTTGCCGGCGCGCGTGCCGCTAGGCCGATCGCAGCGGACAAGGATGATCCGGCGACCGGCGATGGGCGCCAGGGCGTCGGCCCATGGCCCGATGATGACGTGCCCGACGCCGGTCCGGCCGTGGATGTGCGTCTCGACGGGCTCCCCGAGCTGGACCTCGTCCTCGACGACACTGCCGTCCGGGAAGGTCATCCGCAGGGTCCTGGCGTCGGGGTCGGTGTGGGCCGCGACCTGGACCAGCCGGCCGACGACGATGCGGTCCACGAGGCGGTTCGACTCGTCGGTCAGGTAGAACCGGCGATCCTCGACCACCCCATGCTCGGTCACGTCGATCTCGGTCGGGTGCTCGAGACCGAGGCTGCGGACGGGGGCGATCGAGAACCGGGCGACGCTGGGCATGGCCAGATGCTACCGGACGACGACGTCCCGGACTGAAAGCGTTGCGCCGGGTTCGAACCGGAAGACGTCGAAGACGAGGACGGCCTCGACCGGTTCGGTGCCCTCGCGCCAGCCGTGCTCGTAGATATTCCAGATGCGCTGGCCGTCCTCGATCGAGCGGACCTCGAGGTGCACGCCACCCTCGATGATCGTGACATCCGCGGGCCAGTCGTCGACCAGCTCGAAGTAGACAGTGGAGAGGAGGCCGTTGGGCAACAGCGCCTCGCCGAGCCGGATCTCATGGGGGCCGGTGTGGTCGATCGGGATGTCGAAACGGTCGATCCGGAGCCCGGTGGCCGCGATGACGGCGTCCGGCGCCGCTGATGGGACCGGGCTGGACCCTTGCGGGACGTCGCGATAGCCGCCGGTCATGAAGGAGCCCGTGTCGAGTTTCGGCTCATCCATGCATGCCGGGCCGAATGGGATGCCCCCGCACATCGAAATCATGCTCGTCGAGCCGTCGGCCAGGGTCACGCGGAGCTGGATCGGTGCCGCGGCGCCACGGGTCGGGATCCTCGCGACGCCATCGATGACCACCAGTGTCGGCTCCGGCATGATCTCGAGAGACATGACGTCCTCGCGGGTGGTGTGGAGTCGTTGGGCCACGGAGTCCGTCATCGCAAGGCAGCGGGCGGCGTTGAATTCGTGCCGGCAGGGCGTCGCTCTGGGTGGCTCGTCGTCCGCGAACATGCCAGCCAGCGCGTCGCATCCAGTCAGGACGAACACGAGGGCCAGCAGCGGGGCTGCACGCGGCCAGCAGTGCATCAGATCAGCGCAGCCCGACGCTCGCCAGCTCGGCCCTGGCCAACCGCTCGTATCGGCCCGCCGCGAAGTCGCCGAAGGGATCGGGCGTGTGTTCGAGAAGGTCCGGATACGGCAGACGATTGAGAGCGCGCGTCGCCAGCGCCCGTTGCATCGCGGCTTCGCTCAGGTCCCCGCGCCGGATCACCCGATGCGCGCTGCGGACCGTCGCCAGGCGTTCGGCGCGCCAAGGGAGGTAGCGGCTCAGCCACGGGATCACCATGACGCCGACCACGAGCAGGGCCAGCAGGCGGGCGATCAGGATGAGCAGCGACTCGAGCTCCTGACCGACGAAGACGAACGGCTCGCCGGCCGTCGCGAAGGCACCGGTCGTGAGATCGCCGATGCCCGGGCCGACCAGCGGCACGTCGGCGAATGCCCCGCCCAGGGTCGCCCCGGCCCCCTGGATGTTGGTGCCACCTCGCTGCAGGACACGGCCCGCTTCTGCGAACGACGAGATGACGTCATGGATCCTCACGCCGACGACGACCCAGAGCGACACCCATACCCATGTCGCGATGTCGGCAACCATCTCCCGAGCTCGGGCCGTCGGGATCTCGCTCCAGAACTTCAGCATCGTGGCCTCCTGGCGTGGTTACATCCGGAAGACGCCGAACCTCGTCTCCGGGATCGGCGCGTGCAGGGACGCCTCGAGACCAAGGGTCAGGATGCGTCGCGTGTCGAGCGGATCGATGACCCCGTCGTCCCACAATCGGGCCGTCGCGAAGTACGGCGAGCCCTCGCGCTCGTAGGTCTCGAGGATCGGCGCCTCGAAGGCGTCGCGTTCCGCGTCGTCCTTGAAGTCGCCACGGACCGTGGACAGGACACGGGCCGCCTGCTGGCCACCCATGACTGAGATCCGGGCGTTCGGCCAGCTCCACAGGAATCGCGGCTGGTACGCACGGCCGGCCATGGCGTAGTTGCCGGCCCCGAAGCTTCCACCGATGAGGACCGTGAACTTGGGCACCTCGGCGTTGGCCACGGCCATGACGAGCTTCGCGCCGTCCTTGGCGATGCCTGCCTCCTCGTACTCGCGCCCGACCATGAATCCGGTGATGTTCTGGAGGAAGAGGAGCGGGATGCGGCGCTGGCAGGCGAGCTCGATGAAGTGCGTCCCCTTGAGCGCCGACTGGCTGAACAGGATGCCGTCGTTGGCGATGATGCCGACCGGGTAGCCGTCGATATGCGCGAAGCCTGTCACCAGGGTCTCGCCGTACAGCGGCTTGAACTCGTGGAAGCGGCTCGCGTCAACGAGGCGAGCGATGATCTCGCGGACGGGAACGGGCCGGCGGGGGTCGGCCGAGACCGCGCCGTACAGGCCGGCGGGGCCAGCTGCGTCCACGGCCGGGGGCTCGGACGCACGGCGATCCCACGGAGGCGCGGGCGGCTTGCGGTTGAGGTTCGCGACGATCGATCGGCCGAGGGCGAGAGCGTGCTCGTCGTCGAGCGCCTCGTGATCCGCGACGCCGGACTTGCGGGTATGGACCTCGGCGCCACCCAGGTCCTCGGCGCTGACGTCCTCGCCGGTCGCGGCCTTCACGAGCGGCGGACCGCCCAGGAAGATCGTGCCCGTGCCCTTGACGATCACGGTCTCGTCGCTCATCGCCGGGACGTAGGCGCCACCGGCCGTGCAACTGCCCATGACCAGCGCGACCTGCGGGATGGCCGCGGCGGACATGCGGGCCTGGTTGTAGAAGATCCGCCCGAAGTGATCGCGGTCCGGGAAGACGTCGGCCTGGAGCGGCAGGAAGGCCCCGCCGCTGTCCACGAGATAGATGCACGGCAGCCGGTTTTCGAGCGCGATCTCCTGGGCCCGGAGGTGTTTCTTCACCGTCATCGGGTAGTACGTGCCGCCCTTGACGGTCGCGTCGTTCGCGACGATGACGCAGGCCGTACCCTCCACCCGACCGATCCCGGTGACGATGCCGGCGCCGGGGGCGTCGTCGTCGTAGAGGCCGTTTGCGGCGAGCGGGCTCAGCTCGAGGAACGGGGAGCCGGGGTCCAGCAGTCGATCGATGCGCTCGCGGACCGCGAGCTTGCCGCGTTCGCGGTGGCGCTCGATGGAGCGGTCGTCGCCCCCGGCTCCGCGGCCGGCCACGGCCTCCTGGCGCCCACGCAGGTCATCGACCAGTGCGGCCATCGCGTCGTGATTCACCCGCGTCTCGGCGGCGGCAGGATCGAGCCGGCTGCGCAGGACGGGCATGGCCCGGAGGATAGTCCGTCCGCCCAAGTCCACGATGTGCGCGGGACGCACCTATCGACGAACGAAGGCTCCTGGACGACTCGTCATGGCACGATCGTGCGCGCTACGCACCTGGCGAGGAATGACGGGGCCGGATCCGGGCCCCAGCGAAGGTTCGATCGCCGATAGGGTCGTGGGGTGCACACCGGACGGCTCAAGTTTCCGCCGAGCAGGCCGAGTGTTCCTGTGGGCACCCGGTGCGCTCGATGGGGAACCCGGTGGTCCATCGCGTCGTCCCCCGCCCATGCAGAACCACGTTCGACGCCTCATTGCCGTGGTCGTGCTTGCCGCGGTGCTGGCGGCCTGTCAATCGATCCCCGCGGTCGGCTCGCTCGTGCCGCTGGGGAATGGCCCGCTCGTCAGCGTGACCGTGCGCGGTGGCGAGTGCCCTGAGGGTCCCTGCGGCTCAACGACCGTCATCGAGCGCGATGGTCGGGTCCACCAGACCGCGCCCGTGTCTGCGGAGATGGGTGCGCTGGCGGGCGACCTGCTCACCGCGCTCGACGCCGCCGTGGCGACTACCGATTTCGCTGCCATCCGCGCGCGGCCGTTCACCGGGGAGTGCCCCGTGAACTTCGACGGCCACGAGACGATCTACGAGTTCGGGGCGCCAGGGGGCACCCAACGGATCGCCACGTGCGAGACCGACGTCGACCCGAACCATCCGTTGTTCCGGGCGGTGACCGCCGCC
>CAZFXH010000038.1:0-2082 GCA_964522905.1 uncultured Anaerolineaceae bacterium | reverse complement strand
CGGTTGGGTGGCCGCGTCAGACCACGGCGCGGAGCCATGGCTGCAGCGGGCCAGCGTCGACTGCCCGGACCGTGCGTCGCTCGAGGTCGCGGACATCGCGAGGCTGACCGCGCCGAGCCGCGTCCATGAGGGCCTCGCATGCTTCGGGTCATCGACGATCCGGTTCGAGGGCGCGATCGACGTCGTATGTGGCGACGAGGACCGACCTGGCTGGGACATGAGCCCCGAGTGGCTCTCCGCCAACGCTTCCACCAAGATCAGGATCCGCGACGGAGACGCCGTCGTAACCGCCTCTCCGATGCCGGACGCTGGGCTCCCCATCACGTGCGGCGAAGCCGACACACGGCCGTACCTCGTCGATGCGCATTTCGACGACAACGCAGCACCGGCGTGCGGCGCGACCATCTCGGCCGGCGACGAGCCCAGGGAACTCCAGCGCGTGGCCGAGTACTGGTGCCGGACGACCCTGGTCGTCGACCGCCTAACGCCGACGCGCCGTCAATAGCGGAGGCCAGGACGGTCGGGGCCGACCCTCGGCTATCATCGGGCGCATGGCCACCCTCTCGCGCGCCGACGTCGAGCACGTCGCCCACCTCGCCAGGCTTGGGCTGAGCGACGACGAGCTCGCTCGGCTCGAGGGACAGCTGAACCACATCCTGGAGCAGTACGAGATCCTCGCCACCGTCCCGACCGACCACATCGCGCCCACGGCGCAGACGATCGAGCTCGAGAACATCCTGCGCGACGACGTCACCCGGCCGTCCCTGGAGCAGGAGGCCGTCCTCGCGAACGCCCCCGGGCGCGACGGGGAGTTCTTCGTCGTGCCAGCCATCCTCGGCGAGCGCGACTGACGCCGCAGATCGATCCCCACCATCCTGCCCAGATGACCACTGACCTCACCCGCCTGCACGCCCACCACCTGGCCGCTCGACTGCGGGCCGGTGAGGTGACGTCGCGCGAGTTGACCGAGGCGCACCTCGACCTAGCCGAGGCCCAGGATCGGGGCCTTCACGCCTGGCTGACGATCGACCGCGACCGGGCCCTGGCCGAGGCGGATGCGGCAGATGTCCGGTTGGCGGCCGCGCGTGCTGAGGGACGCGAGGCCGTGCAGGTCCTGCACCCGCTCCTCGGCATCCCGGTCGGGCTCAAGGACCTCGTGTCCGTCAGGGGCGGGCAGTGCACGGCAGGCTCCCGCATCCTGGAGGGTTATCACGCCCCGTACGACGCTCACATCACCGAGCGCCTGCGGGACGTGGGCGCAGTCATCCTGGGCAAGACGAACATGGACGAGTTCGCCATGGGCTCCTCCACCGAGCACTCGGCATACGGCCCCACGGCCAACCCGTGGGGCCTCGACCGCGTCCCCGGCGGCAGCAGCGGCGGCTCTGCGGCGGCGGTGGCGGCATATCACGTGCCGCTCTCCATCGGCACCGACACCGGTGGCTCGATCCGCCAGCCGGCGGCCCTGACCGGGATCGTCGGGCTCAAGCCCACGTATGGCCGGGTCAGCCGGTACGGGATCGTGGCCTTCGCGAGCTCCCTCGACCAGATCGGGCCGTTCGCCCGTGACGTCCGAGGCGCGGCCGCGCTCCTGCACGCGGTCGCCGGGCGCGATGAGCGCGATTCGACGTCGTCGCCGCAGCCGGTGCCGGACGAACTCCTGACGCTCGCCCACAGCGACGACGAGGCCGCAGGCTCGCTGCGTGGCAAGCGTCTGGGCCTTCCGCGGGAGTATTTCGTGGCCGGGATGGAGCCGGGCGTCGAGGCGCGGGTGCGCGAGGCGGTCGCGGCCCTGGAGGCGGCAGGGGCGATCGTCGAAGAGGTGTCGCTCCCGCACACGGAGTACGGCCTCGCGACGTACTACATCGTGGCCCCGGCCGAGGCCTCGGCGAACCTCGCCCGCTACGACGGCATCCGCTACGGCCCACGACTCGGGGAGGGCCGCGACGTGCTGGCCGACTACCTCGCGACCCGAGGGCAGCTGTTCGGGCCGGAGGTGAAGCGCCGGATCATGCTCGGGACGTACGCGCTCTCGGCGGGCTACTACGACGCCTACTACCTCAAGGCCCAGAAGGTCCGGAC
>CAZFXH010000037.1:0-2483 GCA_964522905.1 uncultured Anaerolineaceae bacterium | reverse complement strand
GACGGCCCGTTCACGATCTGGCTCGACACGGACGACCGCTGACAAGCAACGACCGGGTGCCACGATGGCGCCCGGTCGGGGAGCGGCGAAGCGATCAGCCGGCGCGGGCCGGCGACGAGGTTACTGGGACGCCTTGAGCAGCGTCCGTCGGCAGCGGGTGCAGACCAGCGCCTTCGTGGGGCTGCCCTTCACGTCGATGACGAGTGGCTGCAGGTTGGGCTGCATGCGGCGGTGGGCTCGGACGCGGTTCATGCCCGACGACTGCGGGTTGAAGCCGCCCATCGAAGCCTTGCCGCAGATCGCGCAGGAGCGGGCCATGCGTATCCTCAGAGGTGGTGTCAGTTGGAGGGCACGGACAGGTCTGCCCGAGCGGGGCGGTATGATAGCACACGCTCCCGGCCGCTCCTTCCGAGAGGAGACGAAGGACCGACCATCGCTCGAGCAGCGCCCATTCTCGCTCCCGCAGGGAGGACCCAGTCCGCGTGGCCATCCGTCCGACACCCGGCCGATCCCTCGTCGCGGGTCGCGCCATCGCCGACATCGTGCGAGCCGCGACGCTCGGGTCGTACGGGGTGACCGGCTTCGCCGGGGGGCCCATCGCCCGCCTGATGGCGCGACTCGGCCTCCGCCAGCCGGGCCTCGTGATCCGGGTCGACGACGGCATCGAGATCGAGCTCGACCTCGAGGTCGCCCTGGGCGTCCCCGTCGCGGAGGTCGCCCGCCAGGTCGATTCGGCCATTCGCTATGCCGTGAAGGCCGCGCTTGGGCGGGAGGTGAGTCGGATCGTGATCCACGTCGACGGGCTGCACGTTCCGGCTGATGGTGCCGTCCCATCCGGGCCGACAGCCCTGCCGACCGGCATCCGGCCGCGCGATCTCGCCGACAGCGGCACGGACGTCGCCTAGATGGCCCGTCGGGCGTGCGACGGGAGCGGTCTGCTCGACGCGTTCCGGGCAGCAGTCGCCAATCTCGAGGCGCATGTCGACGAGATCAACGGCCTGAACGTCTACCCCGTGCCGGACGGCGACACGGGCTCGAACATGTACGCCACCGTCAAGGCCGCCCTGGACGAGGCGGAGGCGGTCGCGGACCAACCGGCGGATCGCATCGCAGCCGCGATCAGCTTCGGGGCGCTGATGGGTGCGCGCGGCAACTCCGGCGTCATCACGAGCCAGATCTTCCGCGGCATGGCCGACGGCCTCGGCGGGAAGCGGCGGTTCAACGGCCTGGACCTGGCCCACGCCTTGTCGGAGGGCGCACGCACCGCGTACAGCGCCGTGGCGAAGCCGGTCGAGGGCACGATCCTCACGGTCATCCGCGAGTCTGCCGCGGCGGCGGTCGACGCCGCGGAGCACGACAACGACATCGAGACCGTCCTCGGGGCAACCCTGGCCGGCGCGGAACGATCGGTCGCGAAGACCCCGAGCCTGCTGGCGATCCTCCGCGAGGCCGGAGTCGTCGACGCCGGCGGGCAGGGGCTGTACCGGCTGTTCCAGGGGGCGCTGCTCCACCTGGTGGGGCGGACCCCGGTCACGACCGGCCGGCGGCGGGCCGCTGCGGGAGTCAAGCCTTCGACCCTGGTCGCGCACGCCGACGAGGGGTTCGGCTACGAGACGATGTTCCTGCTCCAGGCCGTCGGCCACACCCCGCTCGACCTGGACGCGATCCGCGACCACCTCGAGACGATCGGGGAATCCGTGCTCGTTGCGGGCGACGGGCGCGCCCTCAAGGTCCATGTCCACAACGAGCGGCCGGACCTCGTGATCGGTTACGGGCTCGGGATGGGGTCGCTGAGCCGGATCAGCGTCGAGAACCTCGACAACCAGGCGCGCGACGTCCGCGAGACACGCGCCGCGGCCTTCACCGGCGACCCGGACCCGGATGCCGATGGCGTCCAGGCAGCGGTCGGGACCGCGGCCACGGCGTCCGCTTCGCCCACGGCCCGTCCCGGGACGGAGCACGGGTCCGCCACCCCGACGACCGCCCCCACGGACGGCGTCGATGCACCGGCCCTGGCGGTCATCGCGGTCACGGCGGGGGAGGGTCTCGCGGCGATCTTCCGCGATTTCGGCGTCGCGGCCGTCGTCCAGGGTGGCCAGTCCGCGAATCCGAGCACCGGCGAATTGATCGAAGCCGTGCGGACGGTCCCGGCACGCGAGGTGCTGCTGCTCCCCAATAACCCGAATGTCGTCCTCGCGGCTCGTCAGGTCGCCCAGATCAGCGATCGGCCCGTCTCGGTCGTCCCGACCCGCAACGCCGCCGAGGGGTTCGCCGCGCTCCTCGCCCTCGACCCGGGGATGGACGCCTCGGCCAACGTGCAACCCATGACCGACGCCGGCCGTGCGATCCAGAGCCTCGTCGTCACCGAGGCAGTGCGTGACGCCAAGATCGGCGGCCGCAAGGTCAAACGCGGGCAGACCATCGCGCTCGATCCCGACGATGGGCTCATCGCCGTCGACGGCGACCGCGAGAAGGCCGTCCTC
>CAZFXH010000036.1:0-2197 GCA_964522905.1 uncultured Anaerolineaceae bacterium | reverse complement strand
TGCAAGCGGAAAGCGAACTGGGCGCGATCAACATGGCCCTGGGCGCAGCCGCGACCGGGGCCCGTGTGCTCGTCTCTTCATCGAGCCCGGGCATCAGCCTGATGGCGGAGGGGATGAGCTACCTGGCCGGCTCCGAACTGCCGATGGTCCTCATCAACGTCATGCGCGGCGGACCTGGACTCGGCAGCATCGGACCCTCGCAATCCGACTACTTCCAGGCGACGAAGGGCCATGGCCATGGAGACTATCGGGTGCCTGTGTTGGCGCCCTCGTCGATCGCGGAGGCGGTCGAGCTGACGGCCGACGCGTTCGAGATCGCCGAGCGGTACCGGACGCCGGTCATCATCCTGGCCGACGGCGTGATGGGGCAAGCGATGGAACCGGTCGCGCCGGTCTACCGCATGCCCGGTCGCATCCCCGGCGGATGGGAGCTCTCGGGCGCGGCGGATCGGCCGCCCCGGGTGGTCCGCTCGCTCCATCTGCAGCCTGAGGCACTGGAGGCCCACAACCGTCGACTGCAGGCGAAGTTCGCCGCGATCGGCGAGCGCGAGGTCCGCTGGGCGGGCGAACACCTCGAAGACGCAGAGATCGTCATCGTCGCCTACGGGACGGCGGCGCGGGTCGCGCGCACGGCGATCGATCGCGCTCGCGAAGGCGGCCTGCACGTCGGCCTCTTCCGGCCGATCAGCCTCTGGCCATTCCCGACCCTCCCGCTCTCGACGATCGCCCCCAAGTTGCGGGCCATCGTCGTGCTTGAGATGTCTGCGGGGCAGATGATCGAAGACGTGCGGTTGGCCGTCGAGGGAAGGACGCCGGTCTTCTTCCACGGCCGGACGGGCGGCATGGTCCCCATGCCAGGGGAAGTGGTCGACGCCGTGCGGCGGGCGTGGGCGCTGACCGAATCCGTACAAGGGAGCCCAGAAGCGGCCGACGGCGCCGGCGACGACGAGCCTGACCCACTGAGCCTCATCGAGCGGGGTGCGTGGGCCGCGGCCCGGCGGTCGGGGCGGTGATGCGATGCAGACGATGACACCCGAGGGCCGGCGGGTCATCTACAGACGGCCGGAACTGTTGTCGGGCAACGCCACGCACTACTGCCCGGGCTGCGGCCACGGCATCATCCACCGCGTCCTCGCGGAGCTGCTCGACGAGATGCACCTGGGGCCAACCACGATCGGCGTCGCGTCCGTCGGGTGCAGCGTGTTCGCCTACGACTATCTCGCGGTGGACTTCGTCGAGTCGCCGCACGGTCGCGCTCCGGCGGTCGCGACCGGCGTCCGAAGGGTGCGACCGGATGCCTTCGTCTTCACCTACCAGGGCGACGGCGACCTCGCCGCCATCGGAACGGCCGAGATCGTCCACGCAGCCGCCCGCGGCGAGCGGATCAGCGTTGTCTTCGTGAACAACGGTATCTACGGAATGACCGGTGGTCAGATGGCTCCGACGACGCTGCTCGGCCAGCGGACGACATCGAGCCCTGGCGGTCGGGAGGCATCGACGGCCGGTTACCCGATCCCGATCACTGAGATGCTCGCGCTGCTCCCAGGCGTGTCCTACGCCGCTCGCGGCTCGATCGCCGACCCCCAGTGGATCGGCCGAACGAAGGCGATGCTGCGCCGGGCGTTCGAGGTCCAGCTGGCCGGTGGCGGGTTGTCGATCGTGGAGGTCCTCTCGACATGCCCCGTTGGCTGGGGACTGACACCGACCGAGTCGATGGAGCACCTGGCCCAGGACGTCGTGCAGACCTATCCGCTCGGTGTCCTCGTCGATCGCCCGAAGGCCCTCGCTGTCGCCGGAACGGACTGACGATGCAGCACGCGACGATCTTCGGTGGGTTCGGCGGGCAGGGACTGCTGTTCGCCGGTCACGTGCTCGCCCAGGCGGCCGTGATCGAGGGCCGGATGGTGTCCTGGATGCCGTCCTACGGGCCCGAGATGCGCGGTGGGACGGCTTCCTGCACGGTCATCATCGCCGATCACCCGATCGGCTCGCCCATCGTCGACAGCGCGGACAGCGTCGTCGCCCTGAACCCGCCGTCGCTCGCGAAGTTCGAGGCGCTGCTCGCCCCGGGCGGTCTGCTGATCGTCAACTCGACGCTCATCGAGGCGGAGCCGCAGCGGACGGACGTGGACGTCGTCGGGATCCCATGCACCAGTCTCGCTCGGGCATCCGGTGACGAGCGATTCGTCAGCATCGT
>CAZFXH010000035.1:0-6948 GCA_964522905.1 uncultured Anaerolineaceae bacterium | reverse complement strand
ACGACCGCATGCGGTCGGTCCTCGATCGGCATCGCGGCAGAGGCGATCGCGGAACGGTTGCTCAGAGGTTCCCGCGCTTCTCCTGCTCGCGCTCGATCGCCTCGAAGAGGGCCTTGAAGTTGCCCACACCGAAGCCCCGCGAACCGTGGCGCTCGATGATCTCGAAGAAGAACGTCGGGCGGTCCTGGACCGGCCGCGTGAAGATCTGGAGCAGGTAGCCTTCCTCGTCCCGGTCGGCCTCGATGCCGAGCTCCTCGAGCGTGTCGATGGGAACGCCGACGTCGCCGACGCGATCCGCGAGCGTCGCGTAGTACTCGTGCGGCAGGCCGAGGAACTCGACACCGTTCTCGCGCAGCCGCCGGACCGTGCCGACGATGTCTTCCGTCCGCAACGCGATGTGCTGGCAGCCGGCCGATCGATACCAGTCGAGGTACTCCTGGATCTGGCTCTTCTTCTTGCCCGAGGCGGGCTCGTTGATCGGGAACTTGATGCGGCCATTGCCGTTGGTCATGACCTTGGACATCAGCGCGCTGTAGTCGGTATGGATGACCTTGTCGTCGTAGTGGATCAGCTGCGCGAAGCCCAGCACGTCCCGGTAGAAATCGACGAACTTGTCCATGTCGCCGAGACCCACGTTGCCGACGCAGTGATCGACCTCGAGCAGGCTGAGCCCATCGGCCGCCAGCGCCCCCGAGGCGACCTTTCGGTAGCCGGGCGCGAACACGCCGTGATAGTCGCGCCGGTCGACGAACGAGTGGAGCGTCTCCCCGTACGTCTTGATGGCCGCTCGGCGAAGCGTCCCGTCTTCCCCGCCATCGAATTCCGTGGGTTCCATGGCCGACACAGCGCCGCGCGTCGTCGTCTCGCGCCAGGCCGACTCGACATCCGCGACCGCGAATGCGATGTCGTGGACGCCGTCACCGTGCTCGCGGAGGTGGTCGGCGATCTCGCCATCCGGGGTGAGCGGTGCCGTGAACACGAACCGGATCCCGTTCTGGACCATGACGTAGCTCGCGCGGTCGCGCACCTTGGTCTCGAGGCCACTGAACGCGACCGGCGCGAAGCCCCACAGCGCCCGATAGTAGGCGGACGCCTGACGGGCGTTCCCGACCCAGAATTCGACGTGGTCGATGCCATCGATCGGCAGGAAATCGGCGGCCTTGGCGTAGGCGTCGGCGTCCACGCGGGCGCCCGCCTGATTGGCGGCCCCGCGGGCCAGCGCCTCGGTCATGGTGCAACTCCGCTGCAGGCGGGTCCGGCCCCGAGGCCCTCGTCTGGCTCGACGGCGACCGCTCCAGGGCGTTGGTCAATGGCTTCATCGTACGCCCAGCGTGCGACCATGGCGACCATGACGAACGAGCTCGACCGACTCCGCCTCGCACGTGCCGCCTACGCCGACATGCATGCCCGCGTGGCAGCCGGCGAACCCTGGCCGCTCGCCACCGCGTTCGGGACCGAACCGGAGGCCGCCTGGGGCCCGCGTGAGGTGCTCGCGCACGTCGCGGAGATGCTCCCGTTCTGGCTCGGCGAGATGGAACGGGTGATCGACGGCGACGGCGGTTCCGCCGTGCCGTTCGGCCGGGTCGCCGACGACGCCGTGCGGATCGGGCTCATCGCCCGGGACCGGACGCTGCCGCTGCGCGTTCTGTTGGGTCGGGTCGACACGGGTCTGCGCGACTGGGTGGAGCGGCTGGGAACCCTCACGGAGGACGAGCGCAACCGCATGGGTGTCCACCCGAGACTCGGCGAGATGGCCGCGGCCGCCGTCCTGGAGCGCTTCGTGCTCGGTCACGCGGAGGACCACGTCGCGCAGCTCGAGGCGATCATCGCGAACGCTGGCGGCGCACCGGCGAATTCCTGACCGCGGGTCACGCTCACGGCCCGCCTGGATCTGCCCAGGGATACCCCAAACCGGCTACCCGTACCAGTACCGATGGCCTATGGCCCATCGCCGATCCGGCACGTAGGTTTCTCCTCCGGGGGATACCAGCGCATAGAGCGCACCCCCAAGTGTGGTGCCGAGAGGGATGGACGAATGAACACCTTGAAGTGGCAGACCTTCCGGATCGTCATGTTCCTGTCCGTCCTGGCCAGCTCCAGCCTCGTGCTGATGGCCGGCCGGCGCTGGGGACCGTAACGACCGATCGTCGACCCAACGACCCGCTGGGGCGGGTCACGCCAGAACGTTGAGCGGTCATCTGCCCAGATGACCGCTCTTCGATTCCCGCCACGAGTGATGGCCGTGGTGAGCAGCGAGCGGAGCGACTAGAGTCGCCGCGATGCCAGCGCTACCGGAACTCGGATCGAGCCTCCCCGACCGGCTGGCCGGCCTGGTGCTGGTGTTCGCGGCCACCCTGTCGATCTGGGGCTGCAACGCGCTCCCCGCCAGGACCGTCACCATCGGCGGTCAGCCCTGGACGGTGTACGAAGGCAGCGCGAACGGGATGCGCGGCCTGGACGGGTTCGGCGATGTGGACGGCATGCTGTTCGATATGGGTCGCGAGGTCGACCCGGCGGCAGTCGGCTTCGGGATGGAGGAGGTCGGCTACCCCATCGACATCGCCTGGTTCGATGGCGGTGGCGGGCTCGTGAGCACCGCGTCGATGGCCGCCTGCGTCGCGCCGCCCTGCCCCGTTTACCACGCGGATGGACCCTACCGCTGGGCGGTCGAGGCCCCGGTCGGGGCGTTCGTCGGCCTGCAGCCGGCCGATCGACTGGTCGTCGCGGACTAGCGGCCCGAGGGCCAGCGCCCCGACGATCCCGCTGGTCGCCTATTGCGTCCCCGAGCCCTCCACCGGTGGCTCCTCCAGCACGTGCGTCTTCAGGAACCGGAGGATCCGCTCGAACGCGTCGCGCCGGTTCTCCCGGCGCTCCCAGCCGTGGCCCTCGTCGTCGTACCAGTGGACCTCGTGGGACTTGCCCTCGATCTCGAGCGCCTCGACCATCCGCTCGGTCATGAGCGGGACGACCCGCTTGTCCTTGCGGCCGTGCAGGATCAGCAGCGGGGCCTCGATCCGCTCGGCGCGGTAGACCGGCGATCCGCGGCGGAAGAACTCCGTGCGGGCCGGGTCGTCGGGCGTGCCCATCATCTTGAGCAGGTCCAGTCGGCCCGGTCGGTCGCCGTGGCGAAAGCTTTCGGCGATCTCCGAGTCGCCGTAGAGGTCCACGCCGGCCGCGAACAACGCCGGCTCCTCGACGAGAGCGCACAGGACCATGTAGCCGCCATACGAGCCCCCGAAGATCGCGAGGCGCCCGTCCGACCACGGCTGTTCCTTGGCCCAGCGGCCGGCGTCGATCAGGTCGTGGACGTCCGCGTGACCCCATTCGTCGTGGTTGGCCTGGCGGAACGCCCGGCCGTAGCCCGTGGACCCGCGGAAGTCGACGTCGAGGAAGGCGAAACCTTCGCGCGCGAGCAGGAGCTTGAACGGCTGGAAGCTGCGGTACGCCTGCCAGGTCGGTCCGCCGTGGGGGTAGATGATCGTCGGGACCCGCTTGCCGCCTCGCTTCCCCGTCGCGGCGCCCGGCCGCCACAGGGTGCCCTCGACGCGCAGACCGTCGCGGGCCTCGACCGCGATGCGCTCTCCCGCGGGTACTCGACCGGCGGCCAGGCTGGATGCGAGGACGGCGGGCAGCGAATCGGTGACCTGGCGGGGTCGGGCGCCGTCCGGGGCCACACCGGGGACGGGCAGGAGCCACAGGTCCTGGGGTCGGGTCTCGCTCTCGCCGATGGCCGCGATCCAGGCGCCGTCGGGCAGCCAGCCGACCGCTCGCCACACCCCGTCCCACGGCGAGATCGGCTCGGCCTTCGTGGCCGCGGCGACGGTCCGCGGCGTCTTGGGCGGTCGGCCTCGGCCGCGTTTTGGCGGCTCGCCCTCACCGATGCTGCGCACGATCAGGTCGACGAGGCCGTCGTGGACCTCCACGTGGGCGACGCGGCTGCCATCGGGCGACGGCAGCGGCACGAAGCCGAAGCTACCTGATGGCTCGCCATGCTCGCGCTCCCCATCGGTGAGGATCACCCGCGCACGGCCGTCCGCCGCGCGGCGCACCACCTGGAACCACCCGTCGGCGTCCGACACGTAGAGGAGCGACCCGTCGGGCGACCACTGCGCCCCGGTGTCGTGGCTGCGCTCGCCCGCCACGATCTCGCTCTTGCCGGTGCCGACGTCGACGACCGAGATCTGCGACGTCTTAAGGTCGTCGGGCGACTGCTGCGCCATGACGGCCACCCGGCTGCCGTCCGGCGACCACGCCATCCGCTCGACATCGATACCGCTGGACGTCAGCGCGATGGCCTGCGGCGGGCGCGGGTTACGCTGCGGGCGGCCGCGTCGCGGCACAGGCGCATCGATCAGCCAGGCCTGCGACCAGCCTCGCCGGCGCGACAGGAACGCGATCCGCCGGCCATCCGGGGACCACTGCGGATCGCGGCCGCCGCCGGGCTTGGGGACCACCTTGGTGAACCGCGAGCCGTCGGCCTCGACGATCCAGATCTCCTCGTCGCGGACGAAGGCCAGGCGCCGGCCGTCCGGCGACCACTGGGGTTCGCCGATCGCCTTCTCGGACGCGGTGATCTGCGTGGCCGGCGCTCCGGTCCCGCGCAGCGACAGCGTGAAGAGCTGGCGGGCACCGGCCAGCTCCGCCGTGTAGGCCACCACCCGTTCGCGGGGATTGATCCGGAACTCACGGGGCGACTCGACCGCGACGATCCCCTCGATCGTGAGGCCGGCGGCGCCGGTCGCGGTTCCCGGGCTGCGATCGGTCGGCATCAGGCTCCCGGCCAGTCGGCCACGGCGCACCAGCGCCCGAGCATCGCGAGGTGCTTGCGAACGTGACCGTGCAGGCAGTCCTGGGCCCAGCTCCAGCCGTCCGGGGAACGGAGGTC
The DNA here is from genome assembly GCA_964522905.1 of uncultured Anaerolineaceae bacterium. Taxonomy (GTDB): domain Bacteria; phylum Chloroflexota; class Limnocylindria; order Limnocylindrales; family CSP1-4; genus SPCO01. The sequence continues at coordinate 2,063 of CAZFXH010000035.1, read as the reverse complement.
CTCGATCGGCAGGGTTCCGACCGCGGCCAGGAGGGCGGCTCGCGTCTCGTCGTAGCGCGCCAGGGCCGCGGAAGGGGTCTCGTCGCGGGACGCCGCGACGTGCCGCTCGTTCCACGCGTCGATGCCTTCATCGGGATCGGCCAGCCAGGTCCCGTTGGCGTGGAAGATCTCGATCGCCCGGATGCCTTCGGTCGCCCAGTCCGCGAGGTGCCCCACGTGATCCCGCAGGGTCCAGCCCGGGGTGATCTCCTCGTTCCAGCGCGCGGGCGGGACGGTGCGGACGAGCGCATCGAACTGCGCCCCGATGGCGGCTTCCTGTGCGCGGAAGCCCGGATGGTCGGGTGCGCGCGGATCCGCGACGAACGGGTCGCCATCGACCTGGCGCAGACGAAGCGTGTCCGTCCAGGGCTCGACGACCGCGAGGTGATCGAGATAGTGGCCGTGCAGGACGAAATAGACCCAGCCCCAGGCCTCGTGGCCGCGGATCGTCTCGGGCGATAGGTGTCGCGCCGCCGCCAGGAGGCGTGGCCGGGCAGCGGTCAGGCGCGCGAGGATCGCGTCGGTGGACATCGTCGTCCAGGGCGCCCGGCGCCGCTCGTTGTAGCGGTCGAAGTCGCCCCCGTCGTAGTCGTCGTCCGACGGCCAGCGACCGGTCGCGATGGCCACCGGGACGTAGTCGGCGGCGAGCTCCTGCCAGTCGGCGATGTGGCCGATGTGCTCGGCGAGCGACCAGTCCGGCCCACCCGCGTCCGATGGCGCGGCGCCGGGGAGATGCCAGGCAGCGTCGTCCAGGCCGGCCCACGACGCGACGAGGCGATCCCAGGTGGCGCCCTCGTCCGCCCAGAAGTCCCGATCCGCGCCGCGCAGGTCGAGGGCACGGACCTCCGCGAGGGTCGCCCGGCGAAGGTCGGTCGCCGGGGTGGTCGTGGAGGCCGTCATCGAGTCCGAGGACCCTCCCTGGCCGGCACGTCGAGGCTGGCCTCGAGCTGGTCGCCGAGCTCGACCGTGCGGCGGAACGCTGCCCAGACCGCCTCGGACATGACGGTCCGCAGGCGGCCGCTCTCCAGCTCGTGCAGGGCCGCGGCCGACGTCCCGCCTGGACTCGTGACCATGTTGCGCAACTCCGCCGGATGCATGCCGGACTGCTTCGCGAAGAGCGTCGAGCCTTCGAGGGTCTCGATGACGAGGTCATGGGCGACGTGCCGAGGGAAGCCCAGGTGCACGGCCGCGTCGATGAGCGCCTCCATGACCAGGAACACGTAGGTCGGTCCCGTGCCGCTCACCGCGGTGGCCATCGCGACCATCTTCTCGTCGTCGACCTCGAGCTGGAGGCCGAGCGCGCCGAGCAACGTCGCGGCCTGGGCGCGCTGCGCTTCGGTGGTCTCGGGCGTGGCGTACCAGACGGTCACGCCTTTGCCGAGCCGGGCGGGCGTGTTCGGCATGCTGCGGACCACCTGGTCATGTCCCAGGATGCCGGTGAGGGCCGCGGTCGTGGCGCCGGCGAGCACGCTCAGGACGAGCTGGCCGCGGCGCAGGTGCGGACCGATCTCGCGGCCGACTTTGTTCAGCATCTGAGGCTTGATGCCGAGCAGGATCACGTCCGCGTCCGTGACCGCCTCGACATTGTCCGCCGCGGTCCGGATACCGTACTCGCGCTCGAGGGCCTCACGTCGCTCGGCTCGGGGATGGCTCGCGACCACACGCCCGGGCTCCACGAGCGCGCCGCGGAGCAGGCCGGCGATCATCGCCTCGGCCATCACGCCGGAGCCGACCGTGGCGATCCTTGCATTCGCGAGGGGGGACATCGGCCGGAGTATAGCGACGCGGGTGGCGCGCTCCCGCACTTGCAGTGGCATGTCCCGCGCACGGGACCAAAGGGCCAGCTCCACGCGCCTGTCGTCTGTCACGCGACGCCAAGGGCGGGAGGACCCCGTTGAGCACGCCTCGACCCGCTGCTGTCGTCTGTCACGCGACGCCAGCGCCCGGAGGACCCCGTCGAGCACGCCTCGACCCGCTGCTGTCGTCTGTCACGCGACGCCAGCGCCCGGAGGACCCCGTTGAGC
>CAZFXH010000034.1:0-4186 GCA_964522905.1 uncultured Anaerolineaceae bacterium | reverse complement strand
CGGATCGCCCGGGTTCCGGATATGCCGAGGCCCCCGGCGGTGCCGGGGGCCTCGGGTCTTGGTTCGGGACGTTCAAGTCCCGTAGTGGTGAGGGCTGTGGCTACGGCGCGGGCACCACGCGCACGGTCGCGTAGCTCTTGTCCTTGGCGACCCGGATGACCTCGATCGAGACGCCGAACGCCACGTCGTCGTCAGCCGGATTGCCGGTGCCGAGGACGATGTTCGAGCCGAGATCGATGCCGTACAGGTCCGGAAGCGGATTGCCATCCGCGTCCACGATCCGGGTCGAGTACGACTCGTTCCCGACCGAGGGCACGACGACGGAGGCGTCGATATCCCGGAAGAACAGGCCCTCATCGCGGAGCTCGACGCCCGGGTACCAGCCGCGGGTGTCGGTGAACTTGCTTACGGGCGCCTGCGCCGCGAAGTCCGTGCAGTATTCGCTGAACGGCTCCGCCGGCAGGGCTTCGTAGCACTCCGTGAAGGGGTACGTCGGCTGCAGGCCGAACGCGATGTTCGACGACTGCGGGCGCGACGGCAGGTTGTTGAGCGTCGATGGATCCTTGTCAGCCGCCACTCCTTGCCGCCGGAGCGGGTCGAAGTGACTGTCGACGAGGAGCAGCCCGCCCTTCGAGCCGGTGCTCGGCAGGGCAAAGGTGTTCGATGTCACGTGGTTGTTGTTGCCCCACGTGGTGTCGCGGTACCAGACCAGCATGCCAGGGGCGTTGTACTTGATCCTCTCGACTTTCCACGCGTCGTGGAGGTAGGTCGAGTCGTACGTGTACTGCAAACCCTTGTCGAAGCCGTCGAAATTTCGCCACTCGGCGAGGTAGTAGTGGGCCCGAACCGACGTGCCCGTGTCCCGATGCCAGCCGGCGCCGGTCGTGTTCGTGAAGGTGGACACCTCGGGCACCCAGTCGCCGTCCGTCTCCGCGTCGTCACTCCAGACGGCCGCACCGCCCGTGGTGACCGAGAAGTCGTCGGCGAACCAACCGCGCTCGAGGAACGCCTCGTCGGTCGCGAGCCGGAGCCGGAGCTTGATGTCCTGGCCGGCGAAGCCGCCCAGCTTGACGTAGTCGAGACGCCAGCCGTGACTGTCGCCGGTCAGGCCGTATTTCTTGCCACCGAAATCGTGCATCCGGCCGTTCGGGTCGGCGTAGCCGTCAGGGGTCGTGACTTCGACGTCGGCGCCGGTGTAGACCTTCTGCTCGACCCACGTCGTGCCGCCGTCGGTCGAGACCTCGATGAACCCGAAGTCCCAGTCCACTTCGATGACGTAGTTGTTCCAGAGATTGAACCGTGCGTCGGCAGCGTTCGGGACCGCGATGTCCCGGGTCAGGCGAACATCCGCCCAATCCTGGTCGGCGCCCGAGTACCACATGTTCTCGCCGCTGTGCGGGTCGGCGAGGGTGATCACCTTGTTGGGGAGGTTGATCTTGATGCCGTCCTTGGTCCCGCGCGGGGTCCGCGAGGTCTGGCCGAGCTGGACGTTACGCTCGGAAGCGCCCGGGGTCAGGATCAATGGATCGGCCCAGCCGAGCACCCACTTGTCCCAGATCCCCATGTGCGTCGGGATCGACTGGAAGATCGGCCCGCTGTGCGATCCGGTACTCATGAGATCCCAGAAGTCGACCGCGGACTCGCCCAGGCCCGAGGTGTCGTACAGGTCCGGGAGGCCGAGGTCGTGGCCGTACTCGTGGGCGAAGACGCCCACGCCGGAGTCCTCGGGCTGGACGATGTAGTTCCAGACCTCGAGGTCCGTCCCCGGGACGGGGTGACCGCCCGCGACGGTCGAAGAATGTGCCCAGATGGCGTACACGCCCTCCGCGCCCCCGCCACCGGACTTGTCCTCACCGGCGTGAACGAGCACCAGGTGGTCCACGATGCCGTCCGGCTCGAGGAAGTTGCCGTCGCCGTCGATATCGCCCTGGTCCTCGACGTCGTAGTCCTCCCAGGGGAAGTCGGGCTGCGCCGCCGCTAGTGCGTCGACGGCGTCCGTGGCCATCGTGCCGGGGCCGCCCGGGTTGTCCGGGTGCCCGTTCATCGACTGGATGGCTCCGGCTTCGAACTCACCCTCGTCGTTGAGGAAGCAGCGCGAAGCGCCGTACCAGGCCTCCGAATGCGGCACGGTCACCCACGCTGTGGCCGAACCATCGACCGTGTAGGCGCCTTTGGACATCTCCTCGTACATGTTCTTCATCGTGTAACCGGAGATGTCGATGCCGGGCCGCCCGTCGGGACCGGTCAGGTCCGGCCGGACTCGCTCGGTGATGCCTTCCTTGGTGTACAGCATGTTGTTGAAGTGAGCCGGCGAGAAGTCGGGCACCCAGAAGGTGTTGTTATCGGCGTGGCTGTAGCTCGCCGGGTTCGGGATGTTGTTGTGCAGCGGACCGTTCTGGACGGTGCCGTCCACGCAGTCACGGCTCTCGAAGACCGTTTCCGGCACCTTCACGCCCGTGAAATCGTCGTTCGCGGCGTCGTTGAACTCAACGAGGATCGTCAGGAGCTGCGCCTCCTGCATCGACTTGGCCTGCTTGATCTGGCGCGGGCTCTTGTTCTCCTTGATGGCCTTCGCCTCGAGCTTGGCCAGCTGCCGCGCGTCGCGCGGGTTGCCGGAGGCGAACTTGCGGTCAAGCGCGTTCGCCCGGTCGAGGGCGGCCTTGCGGGCCGGACGCAAGACACCGTCCTTGCCCTTGGCCTCCTTGCCGCTGGTCTGCGCCTCGGCGCGCGGCGCCACGTAGTTGATGTAGAAGTCGGGGTCGTTGCCTCCGGCGGGGGAAGCCTCGTTCGCGCTCGCGACTCGCTGGGCGACGAAGATCGACGAAGCGAGGAGCGCCAGGACGATGAATGGCGTAAGCAGCCGAAACACGGCCGTACGCGAGGTAGAACGCACGATCTGAATTCCTCCAGGTGCATATGCGTGACGGGAGCGCGGGCGGCGAGCCGCGCACTCACGGCGGGGGGCAGGGGCAGCGATCCAGCCGGCGTCTGAGCCTCCACTTCAGACACGGGCGATCTCAGCTCGAGGCCGGGGATCGGGGCTTCCCAAGGCTCGAATGCGTTTGTGTAGGCGGACCCTACGCCTCGCCGTCGTTCCCGGTCAACTCGGAAGGGACTTACGCGCCCGACGTTCCGGTGCCAGCGCGCAACGTCAGGCCGGCGCCCCGCGCCCGAGAACCTCGACGAGCTCCTTCACGGCGCCGGCCGATCGATCGAACGCGGCCTGTTCCTCGGAGGTGAGCTCGATCTCGAACACCCGCTCCATGCCACCAGCCCCGAGGACGACGGGCACCCCGACGAAGAGGTCGCGGGTCTTGAACTCGCCCTGGAGCAGCACGGCACAGGGCAGCACCCGCTTGCGGTCGAGCAGGATCGCCTCGACCATCTCGAACACGCCGGCGGACGGGGCGTAGTACGCGGAGCCCGTCTTCAGCAGGGCGACCACCTCCGCCCCGCCGTTCGCCGTTCGCTCCTCGAGTGCTTTGACGCGGTCCGCCGGAAGCAGCTCGGTGATGGGGACTCCCGCGACCGTCGAGTAGCGCGACAGCGGGACCATGGTGTCGCCGTGCCCGCCCAGCACGAACGCATGCGTATCCGCGACGCTGACGCCGAGCTCCTGCGCGATGAACGTCCGGAAGCGAGCAGAGTCGAGCACGCCCGCCATGCCGAGCACGCGCTCGCGAGGGAAGCCCGACGCGTCGAACGCCACGTGGCACATCGCGTCGAGCGGGTTGGTCACGACGATCAGGATGGCGTCGGGCGAGTGCTTCGCCGCCTGCTCCACGACGGACCGGACGATCCCCGCGTTCTTCGTCAGCAGGTCGTCGCGGCTCATGCCCGGCTGCCGGGCGAGGCCCGAGGTGACGACGATGATGTCGCTCCCGGCCGTGTCCGCGTAGTCGTTCGTTCCGGCGATGCGGGCGTCGTGATCGACCACAGGCGCCGCCTCCGCCAGGTCCAATCCTTTGCCTTGTGGCAGCCCCTCGACGATGTCGACGAGCACGACGTCGGCCAGCCCGGCCTCCGCGATGCGCTGGGCGGTCGTGGCGCCGACGTTGCCGGCTCCGATGACGGTGACCTTGTTGCGGGCCATGGGGTGGGAGCTCCTTCCGGTCGGTTGGCGGGGTGGTCGATTCTATGCCCGCGAGGCGGGCGGGTCGTCGTTCGTGGGGGGCCGGGATGGACG